>DATCIB010000129.1:0-14044 GCA_036508045.1 Bacteroidales bacterium | reverse complement strand
AATTAGAAGAGGAGCAACTCACGAATCCGTGCGGTGCTCCTCTTCCTCAGAAAATAGTATGAAAAAGTTGTTCGAATCAGTTTCTGTTGGTAACCTGCAAATACTTGGTTCTTTTCGTCAGGTAGTTTGTACAAGCTTCGGTGTACTGGTCTCTGCTTTGCTGCAAAATAGTCTGAGCATCCAGAAGATCGGACAAGGCAATAGTACCGGCAGCATAATAATCACTGTTCAACCGCACATTCTCGGTAGCAGAAGTAACGGACTTACCGGCTAGTTCCACCTGTTTATAAGATTCCTCCAGCTCATTCCACAACTGCTGCATCTGAATGAGAAGCAGTTCGCTGTTGTCTTGTTTTGAGTTCTCCGCAATTTTGGTGTTTATCTTCTGCTTCTTGATTGCATGTGAGCCACCCCACCAGGAAGAGAGAGGAACCGAAACGGTCGCATAAATAATACCAAAGTCATGTCCTTTGTCCATGACATCATGATACATATACCCAGCTCCGACACCTATCTGAGGCAGATATTCTCCAATCTTCATATTCATCTGCAGCTTATTGGCTTCCACATTCTTATCCAGTAACTTATATTCTGCCCGTAGTGGCAGAGCCTCTTCATGACTGACACGATATTGATCCGGTGCTGCAATGGCTTTGAAGGCGGTCGTATCCAATGTGAACTCCTTCTGAGAACTACCCATATACTGACATAATGCCATTCTGCACAGGTTGATTCCGTTGTTCAATTTCAACTTGTTACTTTCAATCTCATTCATCTTAAGTTCGACTTTCAATACATCGTTTTTGTTGCTGATTCCCGCTTCATAAGCGGCTGTCACATCTTTGTGCAAGTTAGTGAGCAACTCCTGCACGATATTGATTGTCTTTCTCTTTTCTTCCAATGAAACGATCTGCCAGTAATACTGTTCAGCATTTAAGGCCACTTCGTCCTCTGTCATTTCCAACTGATACTCACTCACCTCCGTGCCGAGTTGGGCTAGTTTGTTGCCATTGTATATTCGTCCGCCGGCAAATACAGGTTGGGTTGCAGTGATACTTCCCATAATACCATTTTCCAGCATCGTCATGCTCATAGCACCGAGACTCAGTACTGCCATACCTTTATCGGTATCAAATCCACCACCCGTAGCACTGATCACCGGAAAATAATTAGTAAAAGCCTCCTTCTTTGTCTGGACGGAAGCCTTTTGTTCTAAACGTGCATTTTTTATCTTCACGTTATTCTCCAGCGCCATTTGTTTGCATTGTTCCAATGTCAGGAGCTCCTGGGCAGAAACGCCCTGTCCGCACAGCAACAATAGACCCAGGGCTACAATATTATTTCTTTTCATAGAATTTTCTGATATGCTATTAAATATATTTATACGATCTCCGGTGAAGTGATTCCCTTGTGATCACCTCTGAATATCATCCAGTAGGCAACCGGAAGAACTGTCACAACCATTACCATTGATATGAGTGTTCCAAAACAGATAATTGTGCCCATTGGAGCCCACAAACCACTCTTGCTGATAATCATCGGGATAACACCCATAGATGCTGCGGCTGAAGTGAGGAAAATAGGACGCATTCTCCGTTTTGCGGCTTGAAGTGCAGCGTTGTACACATCAAACTGCTGTTTATGTCTCAGATCCTCTGCGTAATCAAGCATAATAATTCCATTTCTTACAAGAATACCCATCAGACTGATTATGCCTAAGACTCCGGTAAGACTTACATCCTGTCCCATAATCAACACTCCGAAAGCAGCACCGAATATAGTTAAGGAGATAGAGCCCATGATAAGGAGTGCCAGATTAATCTTTCGGAAATGAGCCAGCAGGATAAAGAAAATAATCACTACCGACACGATCAATCCGCCGAGAATCATAGGCAGTGCCTCCTCATCAAACTCTTGTTGCCCTCCAACGGAAAGAGCGACTCCCTGAGGAATAGGGACATGTTCAACTTCCTTTGCCACTTGGGCTGTCATGCTCGTCACATTTACCCCTCGTTTGACATCTGCCACAACAGAAATAGTGCGTACCCCGTTACGACGGACTATCTGCCCTTCCGTCCAGTCTGGTTCTACTTTGGCTATCTGCCGCAATGGAACCGACACGCCAGGAATGAGAGAGGATATATATTCATTCCCCATATCTTCAAAGTTCGGATCATTCTTTCGTTCCGCCTTCAGTTTCACAGGCATGGCGTAGTCTCCATCCCACAATGTTGTGAGAGGGATTCCTGAGCCAAAGCGCATAGCCATATTGGCCGAGACTAGCGTCTTGTTGATTCCGAGCCGATTAGCCTCATCATTATCAATCTGAATCATTGCCCCCGGGATCTGTTGCTCAAAGTTGGTGCGAACCAGGGTCAGACCATCCATCTTTCTCATCACATGTAAGATGCTGTCTGCACCACGTTTTAAGTCATCCAGCTTATCCCCGGTCAGTCGTATTTCAATAGGCGAACTGGCTTCTGAGTAATCGAGTTGTTTGAAGCGGACATAAGCATCCGGAAAATAGTTGACATATTTATCGGCATATTCGTCCAGCAATTCTATAGTCGCTTTATTGGACTCCGTGTTTACTATAAACTGGGCATAGTTACTGCCTGGCATATTGGGTGCATACGAAATATGAAAACGCGGAGAGCCAGCACCAACAAAAGAGGTGATATTTACGATTCGGGCATCTTTCTTCAATATATTTTCCATAGTGTCGGCTACAGCAGCGGTCTTCTCAATAGAAGAACCACTTGGCAGAAAGAATTCCACGGCAAACTGATTACGGTCTGCCGTAGGCATGAGCTTCTGCGGAAGAGTGGAAAATAAAAGAACACCAGCTACAACGGTTAAGCCTCCAATACTCAATGTAATCTTCGGATGTGCAAAACAGGCACAAAGTAGCTTTTCATATTTCTCCTGCAGCAACTCCAGGAAGCTATGCTTCTTCTTTCCGTCTGTTGAATCAGTAGATTTCAATCCCTGACGGATGAAAAAATATTGCATATACGGGACAAGCAATATAGCAACAAGCAAGGATATACCCAAAATGATGGTTATTGCCCATGGGAAGGACTGAAGGAAATCATTGAACATCCCTTTTGTCGTAATCAGAAATGGGAAGAACGTGATACTAATCGCCAAGGTGGCGGAAAAAATAGGCTTAAAATATTCTTTGGCACTTTCAATGGATGCTTGCCAGCGAGGCATTCCCTGTCCAAGCTTCTCCAGATAACTATCAATAATTACAACGGAGTTATCGACAATCATTCCCAATGAAACAATCAGAACTGCAAGTGTTACTGTATTCAATTCTATATTAAAGGCATAAAAGAGCCCCAGTGAAATGAAAATTGAAATAGGAATGGTAGAAGCAGCCACGGTGGCCACACGGAAAGGCAGCAGCGCCATGATAACCAGAACGACGGCTGCAATAGCAATCAGAAGTTCTTCGAGGAAAGACAAAACGGAATCGCCTACTACTTTAGACTGATCAGCAATACGATACATGCTGACACTTTCGGGCAACTCTTTCTGATATGCTTCCAATACCTCATTCACATCCTTTCCAAACTGCACAATATTATTTCCGGATCGCATCTCCATAGAAAGCAGGATACATTTCTTCCCATCATTCTTAATGTAAGAATCGGGATCGGGATATTCACGAATAATTCGTGCCACATCTCTCAGACGGATTACATGCCCGGTTGGATCCGAGTAAATAATTTGTTCAGCGATGTCTTTTTCGCTTTTAAACGTCTCTGATATATGGATCGGTGCTACAAAAGAATCGTTGTCTATTGATCCACTCAGGGAGGTAAATCCCTGCGAGAAAAGATTAGCGGCCAGCGTGGGCGAACTAATTCCGTAAGCTGCCAGTTTCTCTTGTTCAATATAGATACCAATCTGTTCCTTTTGAAGACCGTATCTACGAAGATTTGCCACAGCATCAATTTTTCTCACTCTGTTTTCAAGTTCCTCCAGATATTTTTCCAGTTCACGATAGGTTTTGTCTTCAGACTCCAGCGTAATAAGCAAGGCTGATGTGTCACCAAAGTCATCATTGACCATCAGTGCCAATACTCCGACAGGAAGTTGCACTTTGAAATCCTGCACTCCATGTTTGAACTTGGACCAGAACTCATCTTTGTTCTTTACGTCATCATTTAACTCCACTTTAATGATGACCATTCCATCTTTGGAGGTGGAAACAGTCTTTCTCTTCTTTACCTCTTTATAGGTGAATATATACTTCTCCAACGGTTTGGCGAGTTGTTCCTCCACTTCTGCCGAAGTTGCACCAGGATACACAGCAATGACTAATCCCTGACGTATTGTAAAAACCGGGAACTCTTGTTTGGGCATTACCGTCAATGCATAGACGCCAAACAGGACGAGTATTGAGACTATTAAAAGAACAATCTGCCTGTGCCTCATGGCCAATTCTACAATATCATATTTCTTGCTGCTCATCTTATTACGATTTTCATTCCTTCACTTACTTTCTGATTACCTTCTACAATGACCTTGTCACCTTGAGTCAATCCGGAAGTAATCACTACTCCCTGATTGGTAATTGCCCCTGTGCAAACTATTTTTTGTGTGGCGACACCTTCTTTGGCAAGCCAAACGAACTGTTCGCCTGTGTGGTGCATCTGAATAGCACTGTTAGGTATGATAATTCCTTTTGCTGCTGTATCCGATGAAATCAAGACCTCACAAACCATCCCCGGCATCAACTCCTTTTCCGGATTGTTCAGTTCCACTTTAATTTCATAGGTATGAGAAAGAGGATTGGCCATCACACCTTTTTCTTTGATCTTTCCCTCAAATATCTTATGATTCAAAGCAGCCACATTGACGCGAGCAGTCTGGCCTTCTTTAATTTGCGAGATCTCATTTTCGGGGATAGAGGCTTTCACCTTTACCTTGTCTATGGTAACCAGCTTAAATGCAGATATTCCCGGCATCATATTCATTCCGGGCTCAACAGAACGGTCAGCAATAACACCATTGAATGGTGCATAAAGGTTACAGTCGTCAAGACTTTTACGCGCGATGTTTTCTGTTGATTGTGCTTGTTGCAAAGAGGTCTGGATTTCCACAAACTTAATCTCCGGCAGACTTCCTTTCTCATGCAATGCAGAGAGTCGGTCGTATCCGTCCTGAGCTTGTTTTAATGTAGCGAGAGCCACATCATGCAGGTTCTTTGCTGTTGACTTATCAAAGACAGCCAGCAATTGCCCTTTAGAAACTCGTTGTCCCTCTGATACTAATACCCTTTGTACATTTCCTGCCATCTGGAAACTAAGCGAAGAGCCAAATGTTTCTTCTACAGTTCCCACATAGTTCCGTTCATTGGCTCCTGCCAATAATGTTGCTTCCTGTACTTTGACCGGGATTGCATCTCTGGATGCTGAATCTTCTTTTTTGCCGGAGCAACTTGCCATACTTACAAGTGCTAAAGCAAATACATACTTCAACTTTACCATATTATTTTTATTACTGATTTATACCTAATACTTTCAGCTACAAAGGTCCGTTCTTTAATTCTAACTCAAAAGTTCTAAATAGCTACAATATTGTTCTAAAACACCGTTTTATGTTTGAAAATCGAATAAATTGAATATTTTTGTCGTCAAAATAAGAATTATGGGAAAATACAATCAACAAAACGAAGCCTTCAAATTCATCAAAGATTTTATTCCGATGGATACTATTGGTGATGAATTCGTAATTTTCGGCGACATTTCGAGTTTACCAATATTTGACTACCCACGCAAAACCAATGCAATAGTCTTCGCTGTCTGCCTGAAAGGGACTGCCGAAATAAGTATCAACCTAAAAAGGATTACGCTGAGAGAGAATATTCTTATGGTTACCAGCCCTGAACAGATTGTGCAGTTTATCAACAAAAGCGATGACTTGTCTGTGAGGTGTTTTGCAATGGCTCAAAATTTCATTGAAGGTAATATAAATGCATTTCAAAATATTGTACCTCTTATTCTCTATGTTATCAATAACCCCTGCACCTCTCTTAATAAGGAAGAAATGAGTACATTACTGGAATATCATTCCTTTCTTTGGAAGAAGATCAGAGCAGAAAATTCTCCGTATAAAAAAGAGATTGTAAAAGGACTTATACAAGCTTTATTTCATGAGGTCATGACTATATTTCAGAAACACCAACCGTTGGAACGCATTAAAAAGAGTCGCAAAGAAGAGCTCTTTGAAATGTTTCTGAATGAGATCCTGCTAAATTATAACAGAAACAGAAGCGTTACCTTTTATGCAAATAAACTATGTCTCACTTCCAAACATTTATCCAGCGCAATAAAAGAAGTGACTGGAAAGTCTGCTAGTGAGTGGATTGATAGTTATGTGATACTAGCTGCTAAAGCAATGCTAAAAACACCAAATAAAACAATCCAGCAAATTGCCGATGAACTTAATTTTTCCAATCAGTCCTTTTTCGGCAAATACTTTAAAGATCATACAGGTATGTCTCCAAGCCAATACAAGGCTAGCTGAGAAAGAGCTCATTATAAGCAATCGCTTTCTCTTCAGATTATCCTTCAATATCCCTTATAGCTAAATAGTATGGATATAAGGATAAAAAAAGGAAGACGTCTGCACAATTTCACTTGTACAGACGTCTTCCTTTTTTGTAGCGGGGCCGGGATTTGAACCCGGGACCTCATGATTATGAATCATGCGCTCTAACCATCTGAGCTATCCCGCCATCGTAAATTTCGCTGCAAAGGTACTACTTTCCTTTTAACAGACAAGACTTTCATTCAAAAAAACCGGCAGGGATAGGATTTTTCAACTTTATTGAACAGTTGGATATTATTTAGAGGTATTGAACGTCCATAATCTCAATTTAAATTTATAAATTGCGCATCTAAACATGACATACTATGAATAATACAATCAGACTAGAATACTCATTCAATAATATATCACCTCTTGCCTTGTGGACGGGGATCTCATCACCACTGACTTTAAAAGAATGGTTTGCGGAGAAAGTTGAATGTCGTGAAAAGGAATACATTTTTTATTGGAATAAAACTCCCCATGTCGCCACTATTCTCGAAAAGAAGGAAGGCTCAATGCTTAAACTTCATTGGGTGGATTCTGGAGAAAATGACTTTTTTCAATACAATCTGGTCACCAGCGAACTAATCGGTGATACTACACTATTTATAATAGACACTTGCTTCGATGCAGAGCGTGATGAAGCAATCATGCTGTGGGACACACAGATTGACAATATGCGCAGGATACTCGGGACATAGATATCTTCATTTGCTTTTTGGAAAGCGATATGATTAAGATTCTCTAAATTAGCTTCTGAATGAGAGTTTTTCACTACTTTTGTTCTCTGAAAAGATTGTAGCGATTCTTTTTGATCATTCAGACTGCCTAATAGATAATAGATGTTTCGAATCAAACGACTCTACACATACATGCTGCAAAAGTTTTTATTGCTGCTTGTTATGACTTTCGTTATTTGCCTGTTCATCCTTCTGATGCAGTTTCTCTGGAAATATGTGGATGAAATGGTAGGCAAGGGATTGGATATCTCTGTTTTGGGAGAGTTCTTTGTATATGCTTCAATCAGTCTTATGCCGCAGGCTATTCCTTTGGCAATCTTACTCGCTTCTCTGATGACCTTCGGAAACCTTGGCGAACAACTTGAATTGCTGGCCATCAAAGCTACCGGCGTATCTCTGCTTCATATCATGCGCCCTTTGATTATCTTTGTCCTCTTCATAAGCCTCAGCTCTATCATATTTCAGAACTACATTACTCCGAAGGTTCAGGTAAGAATGTATTCGCTACTGCTCTCCATCAAACAAAAGTCGCCCGAACTTCAAATTCCTGTTGGAAGCTTTTACAAGCAAATTGCATACAGGAGTATCCTCGTACGTGATAAAGATCCGAAAACAGGTTTGCTGAAGGATGTCATGATTTATGATTTCTCAAAAGGTTCTGACAACGCATCAATCATATTAGCAGATTCGGCAAGACTGAAGATAACGGAAGACAAGTTATTCATTGTTTTGAATCTTTACAGCGGAGAACAGTTTGAGAACCTGGATAAACAAACAATGGGAGCCAAGAACATCCCTTATCGCAGAGAATCCTTCTTGTCAAAGACTGTGATGATTGAATTTAACTCAAACTTTGAGCGTATGGATGATGGATTCCTTCAAAACGAATATGTAGCGAAGAATCTGATGCAACTGCAACAGACTGTTGACTCTATGACCATCGAAGTGGACAGCATGAAGAAGTATGATGCCCTTCAATTAATGTTTTCTGAAAATCGCATTACACCTCCGAAAGATAAAGAGTGGGCAAATGATGCAAATCGTTTAACCTATGATTCATACAACCCTGATTCTGTCTATCGCAAATTGCCGCAAAATGATAAGGTTAATCTTTTGGAAAGAGCACTAAGCAGAATGAAAGGCACCAAGGCCGAATATTCCATGCGAATGGATAATATGGAAAATGAAGCGCGTGTCATGCGGCGTCACAACATTGAATGGCACAAAAAGTTCAGTCTCTCATTCTCTTGCATTATCTTCTTTCTAATTGGTGCACCACTGGGAGCTATCATTCGAAAAGGGGGTCTTGGTATGCCTGTCGTTGCATCTGTACTTCTTTTTATCATCTACTACATCATGGACAACATCGGTTATAAGATGGGGAAAAATGGCGTTTGGGAAGTGTGGCAGGGGTCTTGGCTCAGTGCTGCTCTGTTGACTCCTTTAGGTTTCTTCCTGACATACAAGGCCAATAGAGATTCCGCTATCCTGAATGCAGATGCATATGTCAACTTTTACAAAAGGATCTTTGCCATCCATGAGAAAGTTCGTAATATCTCGCGTAAAGAAGTTTCGTTGAAGGACCCTGATTATCAGATGGCACAAGTAGAACTGACTACCTTGACGCAAGAATGCCTGCAAATTATGGAGGAGACAAAAAGGGCACCGGGTTATTTCGCTTTCTGGACAAACAAAGCGTATGTCCCTTTAAAAGAAATTTCAGATCGACTGGAAATAATCATTGAAAATCTGAGAGACACGCAAGATAATCTTATCATTCATAAGATTGGGGATTACCCTATTCTCTCTCCGGAAGCGTGTAACACTCCGATAAATAATCGTATCATAGGCTTCATCAGTATAATCTTATTCCCAATCGGAATTCCTTTATATATACGTTCAATACTAAAACGAGGCAAACTATTCCAGCAACTGAATACTATTTTACGTTTAAACAAAGACTTGAAAGAGATAACTCAAAAACACATCAAGATATGAATGATTACAAATTAAATACGATTGAAGAGGCTATCGCTGATATCCGTGAGGGCAAGTTCCTGATTGTCGTTGATGATGAAGATCGTGAAAATGAAGGAGACTTTATTATTGCCGCTGAAAAAGTAACAGAAGAGAAGATAAACTTCATGCTTACCTATGGAAGAGGCGTGCTTTGCGCTCCGATTACAGAAGAACGCTGCACGGAACTAGATCTTGAAATGCAGGTTAACAATAACACTTCTATTTACGAAACCCCCTTCACAGTAACAGTTGATATGCTGAAAAACGGATGTTCCACAGGCGTTTCCATGCACGACCGCGCAGAAACGATTCGTGCCCTTGCAGATCCGAAAACCAAACCGGAAGATCTTGGACGTCCCGGACATATAAATCCCTTGCGTGCCCGTTCGAGAGGAGTTCTCCGTCGTGCCGGACATACAGAAGCTGCCGTGGACCTGGCTCGCCTAGCTGGGTTAGCCCCTGCTGGAGCTCTGATTGAAATCATTAATGACGATGGCACTATGGCACGCCTACCTCAACTGATTGAAGTAGGTAAACGTTTTGGGATCAAGATTGTCACAATTAAAGATCTGATCGCTTACCGATTGCAGGCAGAATCTATCGTTGAAAAAGGAATAGAAGTAGATATGCCAACCGAATATGGTCATTTCCGCTTGATTCCTTTCAAACAACTTTCAAATGGTCTGGAACATATAGCTCTGATCAAAGGAACATGGGAGAAAGAAGAACCTGTTCTTGTACGTGTCCACTCTTCATGTATGACCGGAGATATATTCTCTTCTTGCAGATGTGAATGTGGCGAACAACTACATAAGGCTATGCAAGAGATAGAGAAGGCCGGAAAGGGCGTGGTTGTTTATATGAATCAGGAAGGTCGCGGGATTGGCCTGATGAACAAGATAAAAGCATATAAATTGCAAGAACAAGGGCTTGACACTGTAGAAGCTAATCTGCACCTCGGGTTCAATGCAGATGAGCGTGATTATGGTGTAGGTGCCGAGATACTACGCGAACTGGGTATTCACAAGATGAGACTGATGACTAATAATCCTGTAAAGCGGATTGGACTGGAGGCTTACGGTCTGCATATTGTAGAAAATGTGCCTATAGAGATTACCCCCAATCAATACAACGAACGGTATCTTAAAACGAAGAAAGACCGAATGGGACACACATTAAGGAACATAAAATAAGTTATTTACAATCTTAATGTTATCAATGGCATTGTTATTATGATAAATGTTGCGTTATTTTGTACCCCGAACTATCAAAACTTAATTATTTATAGATTATGAGTCTTATTTCAGCACGTCTTAACAGCTTGTCGCCTTCGGCAACTCTGGCGATGTCCCAAAAAAGCAACGAACTCAAAGCTCAGGGAATTGATGTAATCAATCTAAGTGTGGGGGAACCCGACTTTTTTACGCCTGACTCAATTAAAGAAGCAGCAAAAAAGGCTGTGGATAACAACTTCTCTTTCTATTCACCGGTACCAGGTTATCCGGGACTGCGTAATGCGATTGTTGCCAAACTAAAAAATGAAAACGGGCTGGACTACACCGCAGACCAGATTGTCTGTTCAAATGGTGCAAAACAATCGGTTTGTAATACGCTTTTGTGCATCATTGATCCGGGAGATGAAGTGATCATCCCTGCTCCATTTTGGGTGAGTTATGTTGAAATGGTTAAACTTGCAGAAGGAAAGAATGTTATTGTTCCTGCCAGCATTGATCAAAACTTCAAAATTACTCCGGCTCAGCTGGAAGCTGCAATCACTCCAAAAACAAAAGCATTGATCCTCTGTTCGCCTTCCAATCCTACAGGAAGTGTATATAACAAAGAAGAGTTGAAAGGTCTGGTTGATGTGTTGGTGAAATATCCGAATATCATCATCGTTTCGGATGAGATATACGAACACATCAACTATGTTGGCAAACATGAGAGTATCGCTCAGTTTCCTGAGATTAAGGACCGTGTAGTCGTGGTTAACGGAGTTTCAAAAGCGTATGCAATGACAGGATGGAGAATCGGTTTTATTGCTGCACCTCTCGCAATTGCAAAAGCCAATAACAAATTGCAAGGACAATATACTTCAGGCCCATGCTCTGTATCACAGAAAGCAGCTGAATCTGCATTCACCGGAGAGCAGGAATCTGTAGAGAAGATGAGAAAAGCATTTGAACGGCGCAAGAATCTTGTAGTTAAACTCGCCAGAGAAATTCCGGGACTTAAGGTCAATGATCCAGAAGGAGCATTCTATCTCTTCCCAGATTGTTCTTCCTACTTTGGCACAGTTTATGGAGACACAAAGATTAATAACATTGCTGATCTGACAATGTTCATTTTATTGGAAGGCCATGTTGCCTGTGTAGGTGGCAATGACTTCGGTGATGACAATTGTCTTCGTCTTTCCTATGCCACTTCTGATGAGAATCTTGTTGAAGCTTTGAAACGAATCAAAGATACATTGGCTAAACTGAAAAAGTAAACCTTTGGATATCATAAACTACTAAAATAGAAATAGCCTGCCGAATCAGCAGGCTATTTCTATTTTACAACCAACGAAAAGCAGAGAATCTATCGCTCGTCAATTTGCTCTATTTCTACATGAGGTTTGCTTAGGGACTGCCTCTCTTTATTTACAAATTTGAGAATGCGTGTTACCGTAAAGGTCTGACTATGAAAGATAAACATCGGAACGGAAACGCCGACAACAAGCGCAAACAAAACGAAAACTGTGGTCGCACCGTTTCTGAAGATGTCCACAATAATATTTATGGAAGATGGATAATCTTCACACTGAATAAATTTCACGGATGCAAGCACCGTTTTGTAGGCATACATTCCCGGGATCATCGGGAGAAGCGAAGGAAAAGAGAAAACCTCTGCCGGACAATGAATTTTCTTTGCAAAGAGAACGCTGAGCATGCCTATCGTAAAGGCAGCTATAAAAGAAGCACTTGAAATATCCAACAGAGTACTTTTTAAAAGAAAATAGCGGATTCCATGACCTACAGCAGCTAAAAATGCAGAGACAAGAATAGCTTTTCTGGGAGGATTAGAAATAACAGCAAATCCGATAGAAGCGACTGCTGCAAATAAGCAATCAAAAAAAATCGCTATAAGAAAATCATTGTTTATCATAATGCTTCTACTCCTAATAAAAGTAAGGTAAGAGACAATCCTATTGCTATACAGATGATTAATAAAGTAGCGTTAATCAGACGCGAAACCCCTGCTAATACATGCCCTTCAATAATATCAAGAACTCCATTTATCAGAGGTACACCGGGAATAAGGAAAAGTACGCTGGTACCTAATGCAATTTGAGGAGTGTTTCCTATATGATAAACAGTTGCCATACAAGCAATCATTGAAGCAACAAAAGAAGAGGTGATAAACACAAATAAATGATTGATGTGTTTTTCCATCATCTTCTGACGGATAAAGAAACCAACCAATGTTGCAACAAAAACGACACACATTGCTTGAAAGTCTCCAGAAAAGAGACGACAAAATGATGCGTTAGCACAAGCCACCAGAAAAAGAACAGCCCACTTGCTAATTCTTGGTTTGCTAATAATCTCCTGATACTGACTTTTGAGTTGATCCAATGACAGATGCTCATCATAAGCCTCCCAACTCAGTGCACTAAGTCTCGAATTGATTTCAAAGTTCAATGCCATCGGTTTGATTTTATTCACTGTACTATATGAATGCGAATTGTCTTTATCCCGCAGGGTCATTATTACGGTCTTTTGAAAGATAGTCATATCAGCAAAAAAACCGAAAGACTCTGCAATACGGGATGTATTACGCACCACCCGTGACGTATGAGTACCAACTGCCATCAGACCTGTTGAGTAATCAGATAAGAATTTAGATAATTCTTTGAGTTCAGAATGAATGTCCATGAGGTTAAACTATCGTTTTATTTGATGGATCAAATAGGTCGGTCAATATAATTAAAAGCGTTTTTTCTGTGCTTTCAAAGATAATCAAAAAGAGATTAAAAGGATAGATTCATTCAATTATTTTACACCGTTAAGAAACATATTGAGATTTCTCAATCTCATAAATGCATAAACCAAGAGCAAGTATTATAATGAAAAGGATACATAAAAGGAAAAGGCACTTCGTATTCCAAAGTGCCTTTCCTTTTCGTTTTGTTGTGTTTATCCGGGATTACTTACCCAAAGATATTGCTCCTGTTGGGCAAACATCCGCGCATGTACCACATTCTGTGCATACTTCTGGGTCAATCTTATAAATATCACCTTCAGAAATTGCTTCTACCGGGCACTCACTGATACAAGTTCCACAAGCCACACAATCTTCATTAATAACGTAAGCCATTTTCTTTTTTGTTTAGTTGATAATACTACGGGTGCAAAAGTAGCTCTTTTCTTTGTTTCAAAGAATTATTTTACCATTTTTTATCCTAATCTATCCAATTCTTCACCATCATTGTAGAAAGACATCCTTTCAGAACAATAAAAACAGTACTTCTCTCAAGGTTTCACGACAAACTGATGTTTGCCTCCATCCACTTCATACTGCTTTTCAAGATAGATTGTCGCACGACATCCGATAGGAATAGTAACATTAAGTTCTATATTCTGCCCTTTACGCTTCCACTCCGATCTGATCAGACCTTGGGGAGATTCAAAACTTCCATT
>DATCIB010000128.1:0-6218 GCA_036508045.1 Bacteroidales bacterium | reverse complement strand
CAGATTGACACACTGGCAGCAGAGTTTCCAGCTCAGACCAACTATCTGTATATTACATATAATGGAACTTCCAATGATGTGAAGTACTTGGGTGATCATCGTTCCGTAGTGGTTTTGGGTAGTGGTGCATATCGGATAGGTAGTTCGGTCGAGTTTGACTGGTGTAGTGTTAATGCCTTGCTGACAGTCCGCAAGATGGGCTTCCGCTCGGTCATGATCAACTACAACCCAGAAACTGTATCTACGGACTACGATATGTGTGATCGCCTTTACTTTGACGAACTTACCTTCGAACGTGTTATGGATATCCTTGACCTTGAAAATCCACAAGGTGTCATTGTATCAGTGGGTGGACAGATTCCTAACAATCTGGCGATGCGTCTGGATGAACAAAATATTCATATCCTCGGCACTACAGCACAAAGTATTGATAATGCTGAAGATCGCCATAAGTTCTCATCGATGCTTGACCGTCTGGGTATAAATCAGCCACGCTGGAAAGAGTTGACGAGCCTGAAAGAAATCTTTGGCTTTGTGGATGAAGTAGGATTCCCTTTGCTGGTTCGTCCTTCGTATGTGCTCTCGGGTGCTGCAATGAATGTTTGCTCCAATAAAGAGGAACTTGAATCATTCCTGCAATTGGCTGCCGATGTTTCAAAAAAGCACCCTGTTGTTGTCTCTGAGTTTGTGCAAAATGCGAAAGAGATTGAAATAGATGCTGTGGCTTCTAAAGGTGAGATTGTGGTATACGCCATATCTGAACATGTGGAATATGCCGGTGTCCACTCAGGTGATGCAACAATACAGTTCCCTGCACAAAGAATATATGTTGAGACAGTACGCCAGATCAAGAAAGTGGCGAAGCAAATAGCTCAGGAATTGAATATATCAGGACCATTCAATATACAGTTTCTGGCAAAAAACAACGAAGTACGAGTTATAGAATGTAACCTGAGAGCTTCACGTAGTTTTCCCTTTGTCAGCAAGGTCTTGAAACTTAATTTTATCGAACTGGCTACACGTGTGATGATGGGTGAGAATGTGGAGAAACCAAACAAAAATGAATTTGATCTGGACTATGTAGGTATCAAAGCTTCTCAGTTCTCATTCTCCCGTCTTCAGAAGGCCGATCCTGTGTTAGGTGTTGATATGGCATCAACCGGTGAGGTTGGATGTATAGGAGATAACTTTTATGAGGCTATCCTGAAGTCTATGCTTTCTGTAGGTATCACGATTCCAAAGAAGAATATTCTTTTCTCCACAGGTCCTACAAAATCCAAAGTCGAACTATTGGAGGCTGCCCGATTATTGTCTGAGAAAGGTTACAACTTGTATGCGACAGGTGGATCACAGAAGTTTTTGGTAGATAATGGAGTACCTGCCACCTTAGTTTACTGGCCAAGTGATGTGAATAAGAAACCTCAGGCTATTGATCTTATTAAAGAGAAGAAGATTGATCTGGTTATCAACATTCCGAAGAACCTGACTCAAGGTGAGTTGAAGAATGGATATCAGGTAAGACGTGCGGCGATAGACTTTAATATACCACTATTAACGAATGATCGTTTGGCCAGCTCCTTTATTAATGCATTTTGCAAATTAGATATTGATGATATCCAGATAAAAAGTTGGGATGAATATCATTAAAAGAAAAAGTCACTTTAACAAAAAGTAGAAAAATAAAAGGCTGTGATTATTCACAGCCTTTTATTTTTCTACTTTGCAGCATCGATGGAAACTTTCCTGAATTCCTTCAATAATTTTTCCAACTCTAAGGATGCTTTACGGGCACGTGTGCCTGCAGCCTTGTTACCATTCTCAACTTGTTTGTCTGCATTTTCTGAGAAAGCAGCAATCTCACCTTTGATTTTAGTCAATAAATCCTTCATAGTATTTTCTGATATTTGAATTTGTGCCAAAAATATCTTGTTTTTATGAAACTGCAAAGAAAAATTCAATAAAAAGATAGGAAAAGTTGAAAAAAAATTATTAAAAGAACTTTTTGGGCAAGAATTAGGAAAAAACAGTGCTGAGATAGCTAGAGTCAATACATAGGATCTTAATGGAGCAATGAGGCACAAAACTATTATAACAAATATTTAATTACAGGTGTGGAGAGTCTGTTCGATGAGATTAACCAACCCGGAAAAATTCTTGTCATAGTCCATTTGATTCTTTACTGTTTTGCATGCGTGTAAGACCGTAGCATGGTCTTTTTTTCCCAATACCTCGCCAATCCGTGACAGCGAATATTCAGTGTGTTTCTTGGCGAGATACATTGCAATTTGTCTGGCTTGTACAATTTCGCGTTTGCGCGATTTTGAAAATAGTAACTTACGTTCCAACTTCAATTGACTACATACTACTTCCTGAATATCATCAATCGATATTTTGGTTTCGGCCATCAATACACATTTGCTGAGTTCTTTTTTGGCAAGCTCAAGCGTAATTTCCTTGTTCTGAAAAGTACTGTGTGCCATTAAAGAAACAATTACACCTTCAAGATCGCGTACATTATCCTTTACACTACGGGCAATATATTCAACAACTTCAGCAGGGAAATCCAAACCGTCTTTCTGTATCTTTTGAATGAGAATTGCTTTGTTCAGAAGATAGTCCGGTCTTTCCATTTCAGCAGTCAAACCCCACTTGAAACGAGTGAGTAACCGGTCTTCAAGTCCTTGTATCTGAATAGGAGGCTTATCGGCAGAAAGAATGATTTGTTTTCCGTTTTGCTGAAGGTGATTGAAGATGTGAAAGAATGTGTTTTGTGTTGCAGTAACGCCGGAAAGTTCCTGTATATCATCCATGATCAATAAGTCGATGGTTTGATAGAAATTCATAAAGTCGTTAAAACGGTTTTGACGAATGGAGTCGGTATACTGAACTTTAAAAAGCTGAGCGGATAAATAGAGTACCCTTGTGCGAGGATCTTTGCGTTTGGCTTGTATACCGATAGCATTCATCAAGTGCGTCTTTCCAACGCCTGAAGGTCCATAAATAAAGAGTGGGTTAAATGCCGTCTTTCCGGGATTCTCTGCAACAGCTTTTCCTGCAGTTCGCGCCAATGCATTGCTTCTCCCTTCCAGAAAATTATCAAAAGTGTAATTAGGATTGAGTTGAGGGTCCAGATTGGAAAGATACTTCCTTGTTTCAAAAGGAGTCTCATATTTCTTCATCTCTTGATTAAGATTCGGGCGAGGCAGAGCTGTAGTATGAGCGGTACCTTCCAACTCCATATCGGATTTTGAGGTATTGTCCATGCGAACCTTATATTTAAGTCGCAAGCCTTCTCCTCCTTCCCGGTGAAGAGCACTGTGCAGTAAATCGACGTAATGCTCTTCCAGGAACTCGTATATAAACATACTTGGCACTTGGATAAGCAGTTCATTGTTTTTCAACTG
Source organism: Bacteroidales bacterium (assembly GCA_036508045.1). Taxonomy (GTDB): domain Bacteria; phylum Bacteroidota; class Bacteroidia; order Bacteroidales; family JAQUTK01; genus JAQUTK01. The sequence continues at coordinate 2,814 of DATCIB010000128.1, read as the reverse complement.
TATCGGGATTATGGGTTCGAAGAATGTCTTAAATGCATCAGCTGCGATATTATCGCGGATAATGCTAAGACATCTTTGCCATAAATTTTGGTGCTCTGTTTCCATTCTTTTTCTTAAACTCTCTAATTTCTTTGTTTGGGAATGCAAATATTCAACTTACTTTTCAATAAAACAAATCTATTTTTTCTTGCAAAAATCGAAACTGTTATATCCTCTTTGTTATCAGTATGTTATTGGTAAACATCTGATTGTTAATTGATAATGACTTTCCAAATTACGTAAACACTTTACTGACAACGTCTTATTAATTGAACCTGTTTTTCTGTATTTTTCCGAACAAACGTATTTTTTACTGCTAAGACAAGTATTTAGCTTCCCTTTTAACAGTTTGCGAAAAAAGGTTGTTATATGGAATTAATTCAGATAAGAAATTACTTATCTTTTCTTCCGAAGATTGAGAAGTGTACATATCTTTTAGGGTTCTCTTGTAAGTCAATCAACAATGTCCCGGCTTTCTCTGTTGTTAAAGTAAGATTCCGGTAGAGCTGATCATCATTAAGTAGCAGTCCAAGAGAATTGTCATTCCTATTCATTTTATCAGAAGTGGTGCGGATTGAGACAAGTAAGTCATCAACGTCATTCATGGTTTTATTGAAATCAATCAGTTTCAAGTTTCCTGTAGTTTCTTCCAGATTTGTAGCAAGGTTGTTGATATGACCCAATGCCTGAGGCAGGTCTTTACGCATGAGAAGGTTGAGTTGCGTGGATGCAAGTTCTAGTTGCTTGCTTGTCTGTTCAACAGACTCCAGAGAACGAACTATAGTTGGATTTTCCAGGACTCTTTGAAGGGAAGTGAGCACGGAGTCCATCCTTGCTATTGTAACTTCAATTTTTGGCAGGACATCAGATGTAGCTTTTTCTGTAAGAGAACTCTCTCGAATAGCCAGAATGGTATCTCCGGGATTTAAATAGGTTCTTTGCATGTCATCAATCTCAAGATTTACATAAGCTGTACCCATCAGTTCGGTAAATATATATGCCGTAGTCCCGGCAGGGAGTTTAAAATCAGAATTCAGGTTCAGCCCCAAAATCAACTCTGAAGGATTTTCAGAATTGAACTCAATGTCACGGATTAATCCGACATTATAACCGTGTACCAAGACTGGCGTTGAGACTGACAGTCCGGTCACATTACTTATTTTGGCATAATAGTAATTGGAAGGTTTCATCATATTGAATCCCTTCAGAAAATTGAATCCGAAGAAAAGCAGGAGTAGCGCAACGATAGTACTTAATCCGATTTTTCCTTCTTTTGAAAACATATTCTTATCCATAATTATACTCTTAAATGGTTCAGTTGTTAGTTTAATATTTCCCCATCTTTAAATGAGATGATAAAAGCATTCTTAAATTTCTTGTCTATCATCTTTTTCTTTAATGTTTTAATCTCATTGTAGCTAGATGAAGTTCCATAGGTATATTTATACCATCCCTTGTCCTTAAATAATTCAACATTTCTTAATCCTTTAAACTCAGATGAGTTGCTTTTGAGTGGTTTTGCAGAAGCAAGAATCTGTATTTTGTAGATTATCCCGCTTTTCTTCTTTTCTGAAGAAACCGACTCCTCGAGTGCTGTTACTTCCTCTTTAGTTACAATTGGCTCTTCCACTACTTCCGTTTCTTCCTGGTTTTCCACAGCAATCATTTCTGCCCGTTGTACGATCTTCCCGTTTTGTTTCTTTTCGAAATCGTCCTTGTATTGAGCAAAAGCATTATATATTGCCGTGGACATAGCTTTCTTTCCACTTTCAGTATTTAAATAGCGTTCTTCAGCTCTATTCGAAATATATCCAGTCTCCACCAAAATACTCGGCATGCTTGTATTGCGTAACACCAGGAACCCCGCCTGTTTTACACCGCGGTTAATCCGATTGCATTGTTTGGCAAAGTTACGTTGAACGTAGCTTGCCAGATTAATACTCTGTTCCATATACTTCCCTTGCATCATTTCAAAAATGATATATGATTCAGTCGAGTTCGGATCAAATCCTTCATACCGGGTAGAGTAATTGTCTTCGAGTAAGATTACAGAGTTTTCCCTTTTCGCAACCGCAAGGTTTTCTTCTGAACGTGCAAGTCCCAAAGAGTAAGTCTCAGCACCGGAATAGCTTTTGCTCTTAAGTGCATTGGTATGAATGGATATGAACAGATTTGCTTTGACCCGGTTCGCAATTTCTGCACGTTCCGTAAGATCAACAAATACGTCACTCTTCCTGGTATAAATTACTTTTGCATCCGTGTGGTCAGTTATCAATTTTCCTAACCTCAGAGCTATATCCAGATTGATGGCTTTCTCTTGTGAGAACGAACCAATTGCACCAGGGTCTTTTCCACCATGCCCGGCATCTATTACAATGACAAAAGGAGTATTACTCTGGCTTTTTACCACTGATGGTGCGAAAACCAGCATGAATACTGTTAGAAATACACCTTTAAAAAAGAGACGAAACTTCATTTATACTCGATATTTAGACAAAAGTACATTATTTTTTGAAATGTAATTCATATAGGTCTACAAATAATGTCTGCAGACCTATTTGAACTATGAGACAATAAGCCTGTTTTCTATTCTTAATCATTTTTCTTTATCAGCAAAGTCTTCCCCTTTTGGCTGTACCATGCAACCATTATTTTACGGAAACTCTGGTACTCCTCAGGTGTTATTTGTTGTTTAGAAAGATCAATCTCGCGGGTGACAGTCACTGTGTTTCCCTTTTGAGAGACAGACAGACGTAGTGATCCTACAGAAGACTT
>DATCIB010000127.1:0-3261 GCA_036508045.1 Bacteroidales bacterium | reverse complement strand
TACGACGGCAACTCTGTATCTGCCGTTGTCGAAGAGTTCGGATGTGGTCTATGAAGGTACAGTACTTGCCAATAAGGCAAATGGGGTCACCTTTGTGAAACAGGAAAATGGAAAAGCAGTGTACGAACTGAAATCGGGAACGTACTCTTTTGGTCTGAATGTGCCGGCAACGGGCATTCAGTAAATGGAGTCTCTGATTAAACCTCAGATTATAACTAATTGAAACGGAATCAGATGAACTTAAAATCTTTAAAGTTAGTCCTCCTCCTCTTCTTGGTGATTACCGGTCATTCCTTTGCTCAAAAAGCAGGGAATCCGGTGTTTCAAGGTTGGTATGCCGATCCTGAAGGTGTGATTTTCAAGGATCAATACTGGATATATCCTACGTACTCCGCGGCTTATGAGAAACAGGTATTTATGGATGCTTTTTCATCTCCTGACCTGGTAAATTGGACAAAACATAGTCACGTAATTGATACCACACAGATCAAATGGGCTAAGAAAGCGATGTGGGCTCCTGCTGCCATCCAGAAAGGGAATAAGTATTATCTGTTTTTCAGTGCCAATGATATTCAGAATGGTAATTCTGTAGGTGGTATTGGCGTGGCAGTTTCGAATAAACCGGAAGGGCCGTTTAAAGATTATCTGGGAAAACCTTTGCTGGATAAGTTTTACAATGGTGCTCAGCCAATCGATCAGTTTGTCTTTCAGGATGTGGATGGCCAGTATTATATGATTTATGGTGGATGGCGTCATTGCAATATTGCTAAATTAAAGGATAATTTCAAGGCATTCACTCCTTTTGCCGATGGCACGACTTTTAAAGAGATCACGCCTAATGGTTATGTGGAAGGCCCGGTGATGTTTCGCAGAAATAATAAGTATTACTTCATGTGGTCTGAAGGAGGCTGGACCGGTCCGGATTACAGAGTGGCGTATGCTATCGGCGATTCTCCTTTTGGCCCGTTTAAACGAATCGGACTGATTCTTCAGCAGGATGCAACCATTGCAACCGGTGCAGGACACCATTCGGTGATACAAGTTCCGGGCACTGATGAGTGGTATATCGTCTATCATCGCAGACCTTTGAGTGAGACGAACGGAAATTCCAGAGTGACGTGTATTGATAAAATGGACTTTGAGGCAAATGGAACCATCAAACCGGTTGTGATGACTTTTGAAGGTGTTAGACCAAAAACTTTACATTGACTCTCCTCTATATCAAAAAGAAGAAAACACAAGTAGAATCTATGAAAAAACAAAGGCTCAATATCTTTCGCTTGAATGCCAGGCTTGGTACTATCATGCCTGCTTTAACAGATGCAGAATATAAAAGAGTCAATAAGTTTGTGTGGATATTTTACTTTTTGTTTGTAACTAACTTGTTTGTAGTTGCACAAAACCCTATATCTCCTCCAGGTGTGTATATTGCCGACCCATCGGCTCATGTGTGGGCAGATGGCAGACTGTACATTTACGGATCGAACGATGAAAGCACAAAATACTACTGTTCGTGGACACATCACGTCTTATCAACATCCGATTTAATGAGTTGGGATCTTACTCGCGATGTCTTTTCATCGAAAGGAAGAAGTGATGGTGTGCCTTACAATGACGATTTGCTTTATGCACCCGACTGTCAATACAAAAATGGAAAATACTATTTGTATTATTGCCAACCTTCGACCAGCGCTGAAGGTGTTGCAACAAGTAAATCACCGCTGGGACCTTTTGTGAATGCTAAAAGAATGGAGACGAAAGGCATTAATGAGATCGATCCCTGTGTGTTTATCGATGATGATGGACAGGCTTACTATATCTGGGGACAGTTTACCGCAAAGATGGCGAAACTTAAACCGTCTATGACAGAAATTGATTCAACAACGATAAAGGACAATATTGTAACCGAAAAAGAGCACTTCTTTCATGAAGGAGGTTACATGGTGAAAAGAAATGGCATATACTATTTTGTGTATGCCCATATAGGGCGGTTGAAAACGCCTTCCTGTATTGGATATGCTACCAGTAAATCGCCCATGGGCCCTTTCAAATATGGAGGTGTAATCATTGATAATAACAATTGTGACCCTTCAAACTGGAATAATCATGGCTCAATTGTCGAATTTAAGGGACAATGGTATGTGTTTTATCACCGCGCTACTCACAACAGTAAGACCATGCGCAAAGCTTGCGTTGAACCAATCTATTTTAATAAAGATGGTAGCATTATTGAGGCTGAGATGACAAGTCAGGGAGCTGCAAAACCTCTTAAGGCCAAGTCTAAAATTGAAGCAGAACGTGCGTGTCTGGTATTTGGGGGTACCTATATAGATTCATTCTCACCCAATGAAGAGAAGTTGTCTAATATGAGAAACGAGTGTAAGGCAGTCTATAAATATATTGAGTTCAATACAGATATTACTAAAATAGAAATCAGGGTAAAACCCGGTAAAGGGACTGGAACAATACAATTGGGATTGGATCAATCCTTGGATAAGCCATTCTCAACAATCTCTGTACCTCCGAATTCTGGCAATGAAGAGTGGGCAATCCTGCAAGCTACTATCAAAAAGACTCAGGGTGTGCATGCTCTCTGGATTAAATTTACTGCCGAAGAAGGTGTCTCTATTGATATCGATTGGTTCCGGTTCTTGTGATAATCCTAACTGTACTATAAGCCATTGTAAAACTCAAATACACCTATAAATCTTATGAAAAAACTAGTTCAGATTGCTCTTTCCCTCTTTTGTGTAGCACAGTTTGCTGCCGCGGCAAAGCAAGCTCCGATAGACCGGCAAGCACTGGTCAGCCGGCATACTATAACTACGACAAAGACGAATGCGAAGAGTCCGGCTCAGGTGGGTAATGGCGAATTTGCTTTTGGGGTGGATATAACCGGTCTGCAGACCTTTGTGCCTTTCAACACGATGTCGCAATGGAGCTGGCACAGTTTTCCGCTACCCAATGGCATGAAGGTGGCCGATTTTAAGAAGACGCCGATGGATGTTCATGGGGTAATGAGGGGGTTTGATCTGCCCAATCCCGAACAGCCGGAGTTGTCTGCCTGGCTGGCAAGTAATCCGCATCGTTTCAATCTGGGGCGCATAGGTCTAAAGCTTGTGAAGGCGGACGGAACAGAGGCAGTCGCCGGAGATCTGACCAATACCCGTCAGGAAGTAGATCTGTGGAAAGGTATCATTTCCAGCCGCTTTGAACTGGAGGGTGTTCCTGTGTTGGTCCAAACGGCTTGCCATCCGAAGC
>DATCIB010000126.1:0-7955 GCA_036508045.1 Bacteroidales bacterium | reverse complement strand
GCAGGAACAACGCGAACTGTAACCGTATCTCCCATCTCGATGGGTTCGCCGTCAAAGTGATACATACCCGGATTTTCACGGTGAAAGATAAACTCTTTGGCCCTGTACATCTTGATGTCATGCCGGGAAGTGATCGTTTTTGTAAAGAGTTGGAATGCAATTGGACCTGCGTTGGTAAAACCGAAGGGCTCCATGGTTATCACGTCCAGCAAGCCGTCTGAAATGCTTGCCTGAGGAGCAATATAAGCATTGTTTCCCCATTGAGACGCATTGGCACAAGTAATTAAAAAAGATTTGGATACTATCTTCTCTCCATTACATTCGATGATATACTCTTCGGGCTTGTAATTTATATATTCTTTGAAGACCTTTTCCACATAGGTTGAGAAACCTCGGGTCCCGGCTTTGGAAAAGCTATGACTGACAAGTGCATCAAACCCCATTCCAAATGTACAGAAGAACTTGATGTCATTGGCCATGCAATAATCAACTTCAAGTACATATTCCTGATTAATAACCTCAATAGCTTGTTCAAAGTTACCTCTTAACCCCAGATGACGCGCCAAACCATCGCCCGATCCATTGGGGATGATTCCCATAGCTACATCCGAATGGACAAGTTCACTGCCAACTTCATTCACCGTTCCATCTCCCCCTACCGCTATCACATATTCGACATGATCCCTGATTGCCTTCTGAGCAAACATAGTTGCATCTCCTTTTGCTCCGGTAAAAGAAATTGTGATATTGAATTTGCTCTTATCCAGCCTATCGTATATTTTCTTACAAAGAGAAGTAGAATGTTGATTTCCGGAAACTGGATTGATTATGAAGAGTATATTCTTTTTCATTATGATATATCTGACGAGGCAAATCAGCACGCCAACTATTAATATTTGTGAAAATCAACTTTAATGTTCACCAAAACGACAATCTTGTCTTTCTTTTTGATAATTTTGCACGTTCGAACTGAAAGGCATGCAAATCTATCAGGGCGCAATATTAGACAAAATATTTTAAAGAACAACTCTATTTGATCACAAATTATGGGATTACTGCAAGAAAAACTTTCTAAATACTTATTATCCAGAGAAGTAAAAGAAACAGGTTATTATCCGTATTTTAGAGAGATTGACAGCAAACAAGACACTGAGGTCATCATCAACGGGCGGAAAGTACTTATGTTTGGCTCGAATAGTTATATGGGATTGACTTGTCATCCTAAAGTAATTGAAGCTGCTGTAGAAGCTACAAGAAAATATGGAACAGGCTGCGCCGGTTCACGATTTCTTAACGGTACACTGGATATCCATTTACAATTAGAGCGCAAGTTGGCCGAATTTGTTGGAAAAGACGAAGCCATCTGTTTCTCAACCGGATTTCAGGTGAATCTGGGAGTAGTTTCCTGTGTTACAGGAAGAGAAGATTATATCCTTTGGGATGAACTGGATCACGCATCTATCATTGAAGGCAGAAGACTTTCCTTCTCAACCCCAATCAAGTTCAAGCACAATGACATGGAATCTCTGGAAAAGGGACTTAAGTCATGTCAACCTGATAAAATCAAACTGATTGTCGTTGATGGCGTATTCAGCATGGAAGGCGATATAGTTAACCTCCCCGAGATTGTTGCATTATCAAAGAAATACAATGCAAGTATCATGGTTGATGAGGCACATGGTATTGGGGTTCTTGGCAGACAAGGACGCGGAGTTTGTGACCATTTCGGTTTGACTCAGGATGTAGATCTGATCATGGGAACATTCAGTAAGTCACTGGCTACTCTGGGAGGCTTTATAGCTGCAGACAAAGACACCATTGAGTTCCTGCGTCACAACTCCCGCTCCTATATCTTCAGTGCAAGCATGACCCCCGCTTCTGCCGCTGGCACCATGGCCGCTCTGCAGATTATTAAAGATGAGCCGGAACGTCAACAGCATCTGTTTGATCTTACTCACTATGCATTGGAACACTTCCGTGCGATGGGTATTGAAGTTGGAAAGACTCAGACTCCAATCATTCCATTATTTATCCGTGATAACCAGAAGACATTCATTGTTACGAAAATGTTGTTTGACGAAGGCATCTTCGTTAATCCGGTAATCGCTCCGGCAGTAGCCCCGGACGACACATTGATTCGATTCTCTCTGATGGCAACACATACTTTCGACCAGTTGGACATCGCCTTGGACAAGATTCAGAAATGCTTTAAGAAGCTTGACATCATCCAATAAGAGATATAATTTATATTTAATAAAAGCCCTGATAAGAATGACTTCTTATCAGGGCTTTTATTATATATAGCCATACAGGCACCTCTAACCTCTATCTCCACCAATTTGATGAGCCCTAAATTTCATACAGATGAAATTTCTGTTTCGTCCATATGAAAGGAGAAAAACATACGGATGTCTTTCTTCTTTCATATGGACGAAATTTAGTGACGGATAGGAATGAAAAAAGGAGCTTCCCCAAGAGAAACTCCTTTTCTTTTATCATCTATACCGGATCAATTCGGATACGTTTTTAAAGCTTCAAGAAGAGCTTTATTCTCGTCCGGAGTGCCCACGGTAATACGAACGGTATTCTTACAGAGGGACAGTTTAGTTCTGTTACGAATCACAATACCTCTATTGATCAGATAATCATAGAGACCATTGGCATCGTCCACTTTGACAAGCAAAAAGTTTGCATCAGAAGGGTAAACCTGCTGTATAAAAGGGAAAACAAGTAATGCATCCTTTAAGAAGGCCCGTTGTCCTACCAACATCTGGACGGTCTCTTGTTTCGCTTTCTCTTTTAACACAGACTCACCTACAAATGTCTGAGTAAGCAAATTTATATTGTAAGGATATTTCACCTTATTAAACAGCCCTATAATCTCTTCCGTCGCAAAAGCCATTCCTAACCGTATCGCAGCCATGCCCCAAGCTTTAGAGAAAGTCTGAAGGATGATAAGGTTCGGAAACTCGGTCAAGCGGGAAAGCAACCCGGGAGCTTCGGCAAAATCAATATAAGCCTCATCCAGAATCACAATACCGGGAAAGTTTCTCACTACCTTCAGCACTTGTTCCTGATTCATCACATTGGCTGTCGGATTGTTCGGCGAACAGAGAAATATCAGTTTGGTATGTGCATCGGTTGCTGCCAGTAGTCGTCCGGCATCCAGCGAGAAGTCATCATTTAACAATACCTTTCTATACTCTACATCATTGATGTCCGCACATACCTGATACATACCATAAGTCGGATCCATCGCTACGATATTGTCCACACGCGGTTCACAGAAGATGCGAACCACCAGATCAATAGGCTCATCACTACCATTGCCAAAGAAAATATTCCTGGCATCAACACTCTTCACCTTCGATACTTTCTGCTTCAGTGCATCCTGAAATGGATCAGGGTATCGGTTGTAGGGGTCATTGAGTGGATTCTCATTGGCATCCAGGAATACAGAAGCCTCTCCTTTAAACTCATTACGGGCACAGGAATAAGGCACCAGGTTCCAAATATTATTTCTTACAAGAGCTTGTAAATTCATACGATACTTTAATTATTATCCAACTGTTTCATCCGGAGCGTAACAGCATTCTTATGAGCAAATAGCTGTTCGTTACCGGCCATTGTTTCAATCACGGGTCCCAAAATACGAAGTCCCTCAGGAGTAATCTCCTGGAGTGTGATCTTCTTGAGAAAACTATCCAGATTCACTCCACTATAAGCCTTGGCATATCCATTGGTAGGAAGAGTGTGGTTGGTTCCGGAAGCATAGTCACCTGCACTTTCAGGCGTAAGATGCCCGAGAAATATGGATCCCGCATTTATTATTTGGTCTGCTACTTCCATGTAGTTGGCAGTAGAAATAATCAGATGTTCAGGAGCATACTGGTTGGTCATCCGAACGACCTCATCCATATCTTTTACAACGATTAGTTTGCTGTTTTCTAAAGAACAAGCGGCTATTTCTTTTCGGGGGAGAAGTTCCAACTGACGCTCCACCTCCGTATAGACTTTGCCAATCAATGTCTCATCGATCGTGATAAAGAGAGCCTGACTATCTACTCCATGTTCTGCCTGCGACAACAAGTCGGATGCAACAAAAACAGGATTAGCCGTCTCGTCAGCGATAACTTCCACTTCAGAAGGGCCGGCAGGCATATCTATCGCCACATCTTTCAATGAAACCAGTTGTTTGGCAGCGGTGACGTATTGATTTCCAGGACCAAACACCTTATATACTTTCGGCACAGTCTGAGTACCATACGCCATAGAAGCGATAGCCTGCACACCTCCTATCTTATAGATAGCAGAAACACCTACCACTTTAGCAGCAAAAAGAATAGCGGGATGTATATTCCCCTCTTTATCAGGAGGCGAACAAAGCACGACCTCTTTACAACCGGCAATCTTTGCCGGTATAGCCAGCATCAATACCGTTGAAAACAAAGGAGCAGTACCTCCCGGCACATACAGCCCTACTTTTTCAATAGGAACAATCTTTTGCCAGCAAGTAACCCCGGGGCTCGTCGTGATTTTCTGCGGATGGAGAATCTGCGCAGCATGGAATCTCTCAATGTTTACCGCAGCCACCCGGATAGCATCCTTCAGATCATCCGGAAGAAGTGCGTCACACTGATCTATTTCCTCTTGCGATACGTTGAGAGAAGCAAGCCGTACCTTGTCAAACTGCTCTTCAAAGCGTAACACTGCGGCATCTCCTTCTTTCTTCACTTCATTCAGGATAGAACGAACGGTGTCAAACAAAGCAGAAGTATCCATCACGGGGCGACTCAGGATCTCTCCCCAAAGAGTCTCAGACGGATATTTAAAGATTTTCATTACAAAATCATTTTCTCGATTGGTAGCACCAGGATGCCCTGAGCACCACAACTTTTCAATTTACCTATCACTTCCCAAAAACGTTTTTCTTCAATGACAGAATGCAAAGAAGACCATCCTTCTTTCGAAAGAGGAATAATCGTCGGACTCTTAACGCCCGGCAATATATCAATTATTGCACTCAGTTTCTCGTTCGGAGCATTCAGCATGATATACTTCTTTCCATCGGCATAAAGAACAGACTCTATCCGAAACAACAGTTCGGCAAGGATCTCTTTTTTCTCTTTCGACAGAGAAGGATGAGCAATCAGTATTGCTTCAGACTTCATGACTACTTCTACCTCTTTCAGACGGTTGCTTACCAATGTACTTCCTGAACTTACAATATCGAAGATAGCATCTGCCAATCCAATTCCCGGAGCTATCTCTACCGAACCGGTAATAATATGGATATCAGACTTAACACCATTCTTTTTCAAAAAGTCAGTCAATATTTCCGGATACGAAGTCGCTATTTTCTTTCCTGAAAACCAGTTCAGGTTATTGTATTCCTCATCTTTGGGAATAGCCAATGACAAGCGACATTTGCCAAAACCCAATCTTTTTACAATTTCTGAGCCTTGATGTTTCTCTACAAACTCATTTTCTCCGACAATACCCGCGTCAGCTGTTCCATTAGCAACAGACTGTGGAATATCATCATCACGTAAAAACAAGATTTCAAGAGGAAAAGTAGTAGAAGGCACTAATAGAGTTCTTTTTGATGGAGAAAGTTTGATGCCACTTTCGGCCAGCAAACACATTGTATCCTCATTCAAACGCCCTTTGGATTGTACAGCAATTCTCAACATTTTATTATTCAGATTATATTCGTTATAAATTAATTCAATTCGTAGATATCGATATCCTGCGAAGGGCCATCTGTCATCAGTCCACCAATAATATAGATCTTATTCTTGATCGACGCGGCTGTGGCATATCCTCTGGCAGTTACCATCAACTTTTCTTTATCTTCCAGTTGAAGAAACTTTCCTGTACGGGTATCAAAGATATCAACCGCATTTGTATATTGATTGTTTCCTGTTACACCTCCGGCAAAGAAGATCCAGTTTCCTGACACCGCCGAAGCAATACCTGAACGTGGCACTGAAAGTTCTGCTTCCGTCCACTTCCCTGTATTCATATTATAAATATCAACTTTGGAGGAATACCCTGTATTCGTCTTACCTCCTGCAAAAAGAACATAGCCGTTTGCCGTCTGAGAAACCAGTTCGGCACGAGGTTCACTTAGTTTTACAACCTCATTATCAATAAGAACCCATTGATTCTCTATTACATCATACACTTCAATCTCATCCAGCACGCCGTTAGAATTACGACCTCCGGCAAAATAGACCCTATCATTAACCAGCGCTGCGACAAGTCCCGCCCGTGGAGTTTTCATGCGACTAACCTGAGAATTCTCTGTATTAACGACATCCAGATTATCCACTTCATTCTTATAAATCCCATTTGCTTCACCGCCGCCATAGATAAGTCTGTTCTTATAGGCAACACTGGCAAAGTTGGTACGTTTAGTGCTTAGTCTCAATACAGAAGGAAGCCATTTCCTTTTGGCAGAGGAAATCATAGAGATCTCATCCGTCTCTGTCAACGAACCATCAGACAGTACCATTCCTCCAGCAAAATAGGCCTGACCATTTGCCACAAGTGACGACATTTCAGCTCTTGCCTTATTCATCGTACGCTCTCCGTCTTTTATTCCGGATTTGTAAGAAATGGAGCAGAACTTATCGGAGAGAGCATTTGATACGCCACTTAGATAGCCACCGGCCACATAAAGCGAATCATCCAACACGGCTCCTGCAGCCTTATATCTTCCATCTCCCAAGAGGTATGAATATTTATGGTTTATGATTTCTCCATACGTTGTTTCATTGTTTCCATCTCCGTCACCACAAGAGCTCAACGCAATCACTAAGAAGATCGCGGAACAAATAGCCAATGATTTTCTGCGCATAATTGTACTAATTAAAAAGTTTACCTATTCAAAACACAAAAGTAGTGATTAATTCTCACAAACTTATATCCACTTTGCATGTTTTATGTTTTTCACATCAGCAAACTCTTCTTCATGCGATTTCATTCTGCTATAATTTATTATTTCAAAGAAAGTCGTAACTTTGCAATTCTAACAAACATTACTTATTACAATGAGTTCCACGATTGAACACGAAATCAAAAGATTGATTCGCCAGAGCATTCAGGACTTGTACAGTCAGGAAGTTCCCGACTCTTCTATTCAACTACAGAAAACAAATAAAGAGTTTGCCGCTCACTATACAGTCGTTGTTTTCCCTTTTCTGAAGATCTCTAAAAAGGCGCCTGAAGCTACTGCCAATGAGATTGGCAATTATCTGATCAGTCATTCAGCAAGTATTCCCTCATTTACCGCCATCAAAGGTTTTCTCAATCTGGTGGTTGCCGATGAAGAGTGGATCAAAGAATTGAACGGGATACATCTGAATAAACAATTCGGCCGTACCGAAGCAACCGAACAGTCACCACTTGTCATGATCGAATATTCATCACCCAACACCAATAAGCCTCTTCACCTCGGACATGTGCGCAACAATCTGCTTGGACACAGCATCTCGGAGATTCTGAAGGCTAATGGCAATAAAGTGATCAAAACAAATATTGTCAACGACCGCGGTATTCATATTTGCAAGTCTATGGTCGCCTGGCAGAAATGGGGCAAGGGTGCCACTCCACAATCAACCGGCAAGAAAGGTGACCATCTGATCGGAGATTATTACGTGCTTTTCGACAAACATTTTAAAGCTGAAGTCACAACACTTCAAACGGAAAAAGGAATCACCAAAGAAGAAGCGGAAGCTCAATCGACTTTGATGAATGAAGCACGTGAGATGTTACGCCAATGGGAAGCCGGCGATGCTGACGTTCGCTCTTTATGGACAAAGATGAACGACTGGGTATATGCAGGTTTTGAAAAAACATACCAGTTGATGGGGGTCAGCTTTGATAAGATTTACTACGAGTCAACTACTTATCTGGAAGGCAAGTCAAAAGTCATGGAAGGATTGGAAAAG
>DATCIB010000125.1:0-4307 GCA_036508045.1 Bacteroidales bacterium | reverse complement strand
AACTGGCTCTGCCTGTTCTCCGCACTTTCGTATCCATAATCATGGTTTCCGGTACTGATCATATAAGAAACTTTCTGATCCAGTCGTTCAAATGAGTGGGAGATATTCTTCCACATCTCTGTGCTCGTCTGGTTTCCATTCACGCCACCTGGTATCAACAAATCGTTTTGTTCCACGAGATCACCGGTGCAGAGCACGGCTTTGATCGAAAGTGGGTCCATATTGTGAGATACCCACCCCAGCATAAGGTCAAAGATACCCTGGTTATAATCAAACTTGTTGTATGTTTGCGGGTCGGGCAGGAGTATCATTGAAAAAGAGTTTGGATCAGAGAGTTTCGCTTTCTCTTGCGCTGAGGCAAAAGAAGAAAGCATAAATCCCAAACAGAAGGAAATGCATAAGAATAGATTTCGCATGGTTTGATTTATTAAATTTATGGCCGCAAGTTAGCAAATATGGCTGACACCCGATAATCTCTTCCTGAATATTTCAATCTATTAGTAATGAATTGGTTCGCATTTAAATTCTTTAACCACAAAAGAAACACCTCTTCTTATGATAGTTGAATATTTGCGACAATTATGTGAAATCGAAAGTAGAATTAGCCTTTTTAAAAGTTTCGGCAGATCTACCCTTTCTTCTTTTATACGTAAAAGAGTACCATAAGACAGAAGGAAATACCTAATAATAAGATAAGAATGAAAAAACAACTTCTGGCTTTATTTGCCATTTTAGCTCTCGCCGATGCATCAGCGCAGACAAAACAACAAAAAGCTTTCTGGAGTGAGGACTTTACCTCGGGCAAATTGCCTCAGGGATGGGTACTTGCAGACTCCAGCAAGACCGGAAAGTGCACATGGCTTGTGACCGATCAACCCTATCCGGGTTCTTTCCAGTTTAATCAGCAACAGCCACCTATTGCTTCTACAAGCCGTGGCTTTCACCTGCAATTTCAGCCGGGTGTAATTACGGGTGAAGAGGTGACAAAGTGGAATCAGAAAAAGGAATATCCGAGTGCTCTTGTACAGACTTCTGCTATCAACTGTGAAGGCAAAAGCCAGGTGATTCTGAAGTTCGAACACAATTTCCGATGGAACAGCTGGTTCATGGGAAGAGGCGCCGGACTCTTTGTAGGCGTCAGCAACGATAACAAAACGTGGACTCAGTTTAATGTCATGTCCTCGATTGCCGCAGAGACCAGTGTACATACCCCAATCAAAGAAGAGATCAATATCACAGATGTGGCTGGTAATCAGAAAACAGTCTATATCCGTTTCTTCTGGAAGAACATCTTCTCCTGGTTTTGGATGATTGATGATATACAACTGTGCGAACCTTTGCAGAAAGACGTTACCATTACCGCTCTTACCTCTCATAAATCAGAAAATAACACATTCACCAAGAGCGACACCCTGAGTGTCAAAGTGAAGAACGTGGGAGCACAGACCATCAACAATGACTTTAAGATAGTCGCGACTCTCAATGGCAAACAGAAACTGGAGGCTACTGTCGAAGCCTCAAAATCGCCTATTGCTTTCAATAAAGAGATGACTGTGAAGTTTCCTCCGGTAGCACTTGATGGACTTGGCTCGCACAAGATTAATTTTGTGGCACAGTTGGCCGGTGACCAGCGGATCAGCAATGATACCCTGGCTGTCAAACTCTATGCTTCTGAGATGAAACTGGGCAATGTGACCGGATACAAGAAGATCAACGGACACGAGTTTGAATTTGCGAGCAACTATTCCAAAGTCAAACTGATCTTCTATAGCAATGATATCTTCCGGGTATGGCTTGCACCCGATGGCGAATATACTAATCCTGCTGCCGATGAGATTGTCATTGATTATGGTGTGAAGAACCCGAAAGTATCAACCGGTAGCGCCGGCACCTATTATAAGTTTGAAACACCAACCTGTGTGGTACGTGTTTACAAGAACCCGATCCGCATCGCTCTCTATGAGAAAGACAACAAAACGGTCGTGTTTGAAGAGTCAGAGCCACTTACCTTCGGCACCAAGAGCTATCAGACGTTGAAACGCAGCTCGGATGAGTTTGTGTATGGAGGCGGTATGCAACAAGGCCGTTTCTCTCATGCAGGCAAAGATCTGGATATCTCCGTCACAGGATGGGATGAGGGACAAGCTTCCAATCCGGCACCTTTTTACATGTCCTCCAAAGGGTATGGCGCATTCCGTAACACCTTTGCACCCGGCAAATACTCTTTCAGTGGCAAAGAACAGGTGACCGAGCCTGTTGGAGGTTTTAAAGTACAGGGTTTCACCAGCCGTCTGACGCATGACGAAAATCGTTTCGATGCATTCTATTTCTATGGACCTACTTTGAAGAATATCCTCGACGACTATACCGATATTACCGGCAAACCTTTCATGCCGGCTATGTGGATGCTTACCATGGGTGACGCAGACTGCTATAACAAACCAGAACAACGGGTAGGATGGGCGCAAACTACTCCGGATGTTATCACTCAGATTGCTGATAAGTATGTAGAAAATGACATGCCTCGTGGATGGATCCTCCCCAACGACGGCTATGGTTGCAGTTATCAGAAACTCGATTCAGTGGTAAAAGAACTAGGCAAACGCGGATTTCATACCGGACTATGGACGGAAAATGGGGTCGATAAGATCGCATACGAGGTAGGTACCTGCGGCACACGTCTTTGCAAACTAGACGTTGCCTGGGTAGGCGAAGGGTATCAATTTGCCCTCAATGCCTGTAAATCAGCTTTCGAAGGCATTGAAAATAATACCAATGAACGCGGTTTTGTATGGTCGGTATGTGGCTGGGCAGGTAGTCAACGTTATTCTACTGTATGGAGCGGCGACCAAAGCAGTAACTGGGATTATATCCGTTATCATATTCCGACTGTCATTGGTGCCGGACTCTCCGCACAGAATGCCGCAACCAGTGATATCGATGGTATCTTTGGTGGATCAGCCCGCACCTATACGCGCGACCTGCAATGGAAATGTTTCACACCTATCATGATGACCATGAGTGGATGGGCAGATGTAGACAGACAACCCTGGAACTACGGTCATCCATATACCGATATCAACCGTGATTTCCTGCGTCTGAAGATGCGTCTCAATCCGTATACTTATACCTATTGCCATGAAGCCAATGAGACCGGTGTTCCAATGGCACGTGCGATGGTACTTGAGTTTCCGCAAGATACCACTACCTGGAGCCCTTCCACCCAGTATCAGTTCATGAGTGGCGAGTGGATGCTTGTTGCCCCTGTTTACAAAGCAGGCAACTGGCGTACGAATATCTACTTCCCGAAAGGAAAATGGTATGATTTCTGGAATGGAAAAGAATTCGAAGGAGGAAAGTGGTTAGACAAGTATGAAGCCAAACTGGATATTTGTCCGGTATTCATCAAAGCGGGCGCCATCATCCCGATGTATCCGGATATGAATTATGTAGGAGAGAAGCCGACGGATGTGCTGACCCTTCAATTATGGCCTGAAGGCGTAACGTCCTTTGATTTGTATGAAGACGACGGACTGACCCGTGACTACAAGAAAGGTGAATGTGCAACGACCAGGATCACAGTCAAAGCTGCCGAAAGCGGAGTCGGCGAGACTCTCGTCACCATTGCAGCAGCTAAAGGTGACTATAAAGGAAGGTATGCGATGCGTGCTTACAACTGTGACATTCAGGCGAAGAGTGCTCCAAAATCGGTGAAGGCTAACGATCAGACATTGAAGTCTTACACCTCAAAAGCAGAGTTTGAGAAAGCAACGGAAGGTTACTTCTTTGATGCTGCCGATCGTGGAGGCCGTCTTCATGTGAAGACTGCCAAACTGTCAACCAACAAAGACGCGACAATCAGCTATATCATTCTGTAATAACCAGAAGAGTGAAAGAGAGGAAGAGGGTGTGTCAGAATGACGCACCCTCTACTTGTTTTATCCCCCGATATTCTTTTTAATACATTCCACCCATCCTGAAGAGTGAAAATATTAAACTTACTCTTTCCTCAGAGCAGCCTTACAGTGCACAAAGTCTTTTTGATCAAGGAACATAAATCCACCAGACCTGATGATAAACAGAAGCGACAAGGATGATTTAGTTATTCTGTGCCACGGAACAGCTATTCTGTGGCACGGAATAGCTGTTCCGTGGCACAGAATAACTATTCCGTGCTTCAATACGAAGAACCTGTCTGCACGTATCAACTTTTGCATACCGTCCTCTGTTTAAATAGATCCGTCTCAAAAGAGTTTTATCTCTATGTGTGAAAAGAAATAATGTGTACCTTTGTCATCTCAAAATTA
>DATCIB010000124.1:0-4691 GCA_036508045.1 Bacteroidales bacterium | reverse complement strand
CATGAGTGGAATAGTAAACTTGTTTGCCTCCATCTCTTCGGCGACATGGGCCATCTCTTCCAGAGAAGGCGTAATCAGTCCACTCAGGCAAAGAAAGTCCGGTTTGTGCTCTTTTACAGCCTCCATGATTGTTTCACAAGGGGTCATCACCCCAAGATCTATAACCTCAAAGTTGTTACAAGTCATCACGACGCTTACGATATTCTTTCCGATATCATGCACATCGCCTTTGACTGTTGCAATGACCACCTTTCCGGCTTTTGTAGATGCCCCACCCTCTTTTTCCTGTTCGATGTATGGTTGCAACACAGCTACGGCTTTTTTCATCACGCGGGCACTTTTGACCACCTGAGGCAAAAACATTTTACCCTCTCCAAAGAGTTCGCCAACTTTTCTCATGCCATCCATCAGCGGACCTTCAATGATCTGAATTGTGGAAGGATAAAGTGGTAAAGCTTCGTTGATGTCATCCTCAATGAAGTCTGTAATTCCTTTCATCAAGGCATATTTAAGTCTCTCAGCTACACTGTTAGTACGCCATATATCTTCATGTAATTCTTTATCCTTTGATCCTCCCTTTACCTGGTCGGCTATTGCCAGCAAACGCTCAGTTGCATCCGGACGCCTATTAAGTACCACATCCTCAATAGTTCCCAGTAGATCCTTGGGAATCTCATCATAAATCTGTAGCATTCCGGGATTAACAATACCCATATCCATGCCCTCTTTTATCGCATGATAAAGAAATACTGAATGGATTGCCTCACGTACCGGGTCATTGCCACGAAACGAAAAAGACAGGTTACTCACTCCACCACTTACCTTTGCATATGGAAGGTTTTTCTTTATATACCGCACTGTATTTATGAAGTCAACGGCAAAGTTATCATGTTCTTCGATTCCGGTTGCTATAGCCAACACATTAGGATCAAAGATTATATCTTCTGCCGGATATCCAACCTTTTCTGTAAGAATCTTATAGGAACGGGTACATATCTCAATTTTTCTCTCGTAGGAGTCTGCTTGTCCTTTTTCATCAAAAGCCATTACTACAACCGCAGCACCAAGACGTCTTACCTCTTCTGCACGAGCGATGAAAGCATCCTCTCCCTCTTTCAAAGAGATAGAGTTGACTATCGACTTACCCTGCGTACATTTCAGTCCGGCTACGATCACATCCCATTTCGAGGAGTCAATCATAAACGGCAACTTAGCCACATCAGGTTCGGAAGCAAGCAGTTGCAAAAACTTTACCATGGAAGACTCTGCATCCAGCATTGCGTCATCCATATTGATATCAATGATTTGAGCTCCGGTATCCACCATGTCGCGAGCTATAGCGATTGCTTCATCAAATTTTTCTTCGCGGATTAATCGGGCAAACTTACGCGAACCAGCTACATTCGTCCGTTCACCGATATTGACAAAGTTGAGTGAACGATCAATATTCAGTGGCTCGAGTCCGGAGATACGAAGCATCTTCGGAGGTTCCGGTACGAGATGAGGTTGTGCATTGCGTGCCAGTTCGGCAATCTCTCGTATGTGATCCGGCGAAGTGCCGCAGCATCCGCCAATAATATTTACAAGCCTGTGATCCAGATAAGGTCTGATCTTTTCACGCATTGTCTCCGCTGTCTCATCATACGCTCCAAACTCGTTTGGCAATCCGGCATTGGGATGCGCACTGACCAGGAAAGGCGATTTGCGTGCTATTTCATCGATGTAAGGCAATAGTAGATCGGCGCCAAAAGAACAATTCAGTCCGACACTCAGTAAGTCCGCATGTGAGATAGAATTGATAAATGCCTCAATGGTCTGTCCGGAGAGGATACGGCCACTCTTATCCGTAATGGTGCCCGACACCATGATCGGGAACTCTTTGATACCTCTGGCATCCAATTGCTGACGGATTGCATACAACCCCGCTTTACAGTTTAGCGTGTCAAACACGGTTTCGAGAAGCAAAATATCCGCACCGGCATCAATCAGTGCGCCTGCCTGTTCTCCGTAAGAAGCTACATGGTCATCAAACGACACATTGCGTGCACCCGGATTGTTTACATCCGGCGATATGGATGCTGACTTATTTGTCGGGCCCATTGACGCTACTACAAAGGCAATCGCCTCAGGATGAGATTTCTGATAGGTATCAATTGCCTCGCGTACCAGACGTACTGAGGCAGCATTCATTTCTGGCACGAGACTCTGCATCTCGTAATCAGCCATAGAAATGTGATTCGCATTAAAAGTGTTTGTACTGATCAGATTCGCCCCAGCCTCCAGATAAGCGGCATGAATGGCACGAATGGCATCGGGTTGAGTAATGCTGAGAAGGTCATTGTTACCTTTGAGCAAACAATGAAAATCAGCGAATCGTGAGCCCCGATAGTCTTCTTCTGAAAATTTCCTGCGTTGGATCATGGTTCCCATAGCACCATCCAACACCAATACCCTATGGGATAAAAGTTCTTTAATTTGTTGCAGTTTAGACATAGCTCTTTAATAAATGATATACAAGATGCAAAGATAGAGAAAAAGTGCTAAAACCGATAAACATAAAGTCAGAATTAACGGGTTATACTTTACAGTTATCCCCAAATAGAAGGGGATACATCAAAATGACGCATCCCCTTCTATTTAATTCATTGTCTTATTGACAAAGGTTCATCCACTATTACAACTGATAAGAAGAGCCTTTCAATCTGAAAGAACCAGCCACACCGTCAGAGTGATATTGTTGTCCGCCGCCAATGTAGATGTTCACAAGCCCCTCATGCTCAATGAGATTACCCTTTACATCAACCATTGCTAAATCTTCAGGTTGCAACAAGAAAGTAACGATTTGGCTTTCGCCCTTTTTCAGATGGATACGCTGAAATCCCTTCAATGCACAGATCGGCGTACGCTGTTTGCTGGCAGGATGCGACAGATACAACTGTACCACCTCATCACCATCGCAATTACCCACATTACTAACCTTCACAGATACTTTTACAACATCAGAAACAGTAACTGTAGAGTCATTCGTCAGAGCATCATACGAAAAACGAGTATAACTTAGTCCATATCCAAACGGATATCGAACATCCCCCTTAAAATAACGATAGGTACGGTTTTCCATCGAATAATCTTCAAAGTCCGGCAGATCTTTATCACTCATGTACGTCGTAAGTGGCATACGCCCGGAAGGATTATACGCACCAAATAACACATCCACAATTGCATCACCGCCTGCCTGTCCGCCATACCAAGCCTGCAAGAGTGCAGAAGCATGAGCACTCTCCCACTCAAAGTTTATCACAGAACCCGACATATTGACAACCACCAATGGTTTGCCTGTCTTTAATAATACCTTCATCAAGTCCGTTTGAACGGTTGGAAGACTCATTGTTGTACGGTCACCACCAAAAAAGCCAGGAATAGCACCCTTTCCTGCATCCCCCTCTTCACCCTCAAGATCAGAATTTATACCACCCACAAATACGATCACATCTGCTTTCTTAGCCATTGCTGCTACCTGTGCAAAAGAAGGAGCATCCTTTAAAGGATTTACAGCACCACATCCCGGCAGATAATCAATAATAATCCGATCCCCGAAACGTTTCTCCAAAGCCATTTTTGTTGTTACAATTTCACTAGGCACTCCATTATAATTACCCAGCTGTGTTTTCCCATTATCCGCATTAGGTCCGATAAGAGCAATGCGTTTAATCTTTTTCGCATTCAGCGGCAAGGTGTTGTTCTGATTCTTTAAAAGAACGATTGATTTCTGCGCCATCGCACGTGCATGCGCCTTATGAGCATCACACTCTAAGACCTCCCTACCAATAGAAGCATAAGGCACTCGGTCAGTCGGATCAAACATCCCCAGTTTAAAGCGAATATTAAACAGACGTTTTAACGAAACATTGATATCCCGTTCCGTAATCTCACCCCGCTGTACACCTTGTGTCAACAGCTGATATAAATTACCACACTCCAGATCTGTACCGGATAGTACAGCATCGGTCACAGCATCCACATTATTACTATGTGTCTTATGATTTTGAGCAAAATCGGCCACTGCCCAGCAATCCGAAGTCACGTATCCGTCAAACTTCCACTGATTGCGCAAGATGTCCGACAAGAGTTTGTTATTGCCACAGCATGGTTCACCATCCACACGGTTGTATGCACACATCACTCCATGCACTTTTGCTTTTGTCACCAACGCACGGAAAGCAGGCAGGTAGGTATCCCATAAATCATAAGCTGAAACACGCGCATCATACGAGTGACGGGAAGTTTCCGGTCCACTGTGTACTGCATAATGTTTAGCACAGGCAACCGCCTTCAGGTAATTTGGGTCATTTCCTTCCAAACCTCTGACAATGGCACATCCCATCACTGACGTAAGATACGGATCTTCTCCATAAGTCTCCTGTCCACGACCCCAGCGTGGGTCACGGAAAATATTTATATTTGGAGTCCAGTATGTCAGCCCCCGATAAATTTCCCCTGTTTTATTATTCTTCAAATCTTCATTAAACAGCGCTCGTCCCTCGGTAGCAGCAATATCACCCATCCGTTGCATTGCCTCCGCATCAAAAGTTGCTGCCATGCCAATTGCCTGTGGAAACACCGTCGTCTTCTCTTTGGTCCTAGCCACCCCATGCAAGGTTTCGTTCCACCAGTTGTAGGCAGGCACACCC
>DATCIB010000123.1:0-5194 GCA_036508045.1 Bacteroidales bacterium | reverse complement strand
GGTGAGCATTTCTTCGGCTGCATGTGCCAGGTCACTCAAATATAATCCATCAAAAGGAAGCTCTTTGTCTGAAGAGATGCAACTGTAGAGGTGATATTGCACATAGAGCAGGATTCCTCCCAGACCGTGTTCAATACTTGTATCTGTGATGCGGCGCAGATCACGTTCCATGATCCATTGGTTGACTTCTTTGAGGATTTCACGGGTATCTCCTTGCGTAAATTGGTTTTGAACAAGATATTCAATCCCCCAGCCAATACCACATAAACCTCTTTCGAAATCAACCGGAAGTTCGGTGTTAAGATTCTCATAGATGGTGTCCAGCAGTTCGCCGGCAAAGTCCTCGTAAAGTGAGTTGCCGGTAATGCGAGAATAGCGGCACATCAGTATGACTACGCCCATCTTACCATGCAATAACCCCTGATCGGACAACTGTCCTGAATAAATCATTAAATGACGGATAATTTTCTGTCTGTTTTCCGGAGTATCTTGAGTATTCATAGTAGTAAGCAATCGAAAAAAGTTAATATCTGATTTGGGTGGCAAGTTACACATTTTGATGCAAAACAGTCATGTTTTAAATATGAAAAAGGCTACTGTGGTAAAATTTTTATAGATTTGTCCTCAAATAGAAAGGAGAGACACCTTAAAGTAGTAACCATGGATCTATCCGTAAGAATATAATGTAATAATGGCAGAAGCAATAGATTTAACGATTATCATTCCTTTTTTAAACGAGAAAGAGGAGGTCGAAAACACCTTGAAAAGCATACGTGAACATTCTGATACCGACATCCCCATTCTGGTCATTGATGACGGGTCGGATGACGGATATGACTATGTGTCTGTCGCCCGTAAATATGGAGCTCAATATGTGCGTAATAACGAAAGGATGGGAGTTGCCGCATCCCGTGACAAGGGTGTCGATCTTTGCCAAACCAGCTATTTCTTGCTGCTGGATTCACACATGCGGTTTTACGAATCCAGATGGGCTGACCGTCTGCTCTCCCTTCTGAAGGAAGATGACAGGGTTCTTTTATGCGCGCAGACAAAGGTGCTCAATCGTACGGACGATGGACAGGTAATAGAGAATAAAATTGCTGTTATAACATACGGCGCCTTTGTCGATATTCCTGGTGTTAAGGGCATCACACTTTTGGCAAGATGGATTGCCCAGGACTTATATCCCGATGAATTGCTGGTGGAAATACCCTCTGTATTAGGAGCCGGATATGCGGCGAGTAAACGTTATTGGCAGTATCTGCAAGGACTTCGGGGGCTCATTTATTATGGTAGTGATGAACCATTTATCAGCCTGAAGGTGTGGAAAGAGGGTGGCCGCTGTCTGCTGGTGAAGGATGTGGTCATTGGCCATATCTATCGCACCGAAGCTCCGTATCTAATAGAGTCTATACATATTCATTACAACAGGTTGCTGATTGTTGAGATGTTGCTTCCTTATCCGATGAAGAAACGTTTTTTAACCCGTTTTGAATTGAATCAGGAAGAAACATATCTGGAGACGCTGAGCCTGATCTCCAAAAAGCGGGAAGAAATTGCCGCCATGAAATTGTATATAAGGTCTTTTACTACCCGACCGGATGAAGCTGTTTTCAGGATGCAAAAGGCAGTGAATGATCCGGATACTTCTGTTTCTCTCTGGCAGTTGCTTGCCAGAAATAGTAAGATAAATGAGTGGGGATTGTCTGAAGGAAAGTGTGGCTTTGCTGTGACTATGTATCGAAAAGCTTCTATTGAAGAACAAAGTGTCATCAGCGGAATGATAGGAGAATTATTCAGAGAGTTACCGGGAGTTATCGGGTCATTCTCTTTACCAGCTACTCTCGGGTATGGTTGGTGTGGCATTGGCTGGGCAATCTCGTATTTCTTGGAGAAGAAGGTGTTGTCTGACGAGTTTGCTCGATTATTACCCTTCATTGATCAGTGTGTCATGGAGAGAGATCCGCGTCGAATTAGTGAAAGTGGCTTTGAGAAAGGACTTGCCGGGGTGCTTTATTATGTGATGTGCAGACTTGAAATCACAGATTCTATTGCTCCTGTTTCATTTGATGCTCCCTATCTTCAGGAACTGGAAGAAGTTGCTGAAGATTTATTTGTAAATGGTGAAGGAATTGATTCAGTGGATGTGTATAAGGCTTTCCTGGATGGACGTAAAACAGGAAAAAGTCTTTTCGGACTGTTGGAAGAACCAAATCTGTTTTATTGTTCGGAAAACCAGTAATGGTCGTCCGGATAGTGTAAAGAGTGATGTGAAAAGATAGAATTAGACATAAAACAACCAACCGTATCAAAATAGTTTTGCGGCGTGAGGATAATTTTGTAATATTGCAACGTCAAGAGGAAAAGTCGAGATATTCCTTCTTTTCTTGACTTGAATATTTTAAATCGATACGATGGAAGCAACAGTATTTTTTAATACACCTCAACATACTTATCTCTATGACGCTTCAAATAAAGCGTTTCTTTATGCTCATCCTTTGTGGAAAGAGTTTAAGGCTCTGGAGGATCAAGGGGTGAAGCCGGAGGAGTGGGAAGAACGGATCAGTAACTCTTTGCCCCACTTTTATGAGCAGTACCGGGCTGATCTGCCTTACTACAAGAATAAATACTTTTACTTGAAAGAACAAGGGTTCTTCCAAAAACTCCCGGAAGAGAGGACAATCGCAGAATTGAGAAGTAAACAGGTTGATTATGCTCTGGATGATATTCATCAGATCGTTTTTGAAGTGACGAACAGGTGTAATCTGAGTTGTAAGTATTGCGGTTATGGCGAACTATATTCCAACTATAATGTCAGAGAGGGTGTGGATTTAAGTATTGCCAATGGGAAGAAAGTACTTGATTACTTTATTGCCCGATGGAAACTGCATCCCCCCCGTTCTTACAAGAGAGAGTTGTTCGTCAGTTTTTACGGTGGTGAACCTCTATTGAATATGCCGTTTATTAAGGAGATGGTTGCTTATGTGGAACTGCATTTCCCGAAGGAGATTAATTATCAGTTTTCAATGACTTCCAATTGTGTCCTTCTTCAAAAGAATGTGGATTTTCTGGCTGAGAAGAAGTTTCATCTGCTAATCAGTCTGGATGGAGATGAGCAGGCGCAGAGCTATCGGGTCAATCATGCGGGTGTAAATTCCTTTTCGACGATCATTCCGCAAATCAAAGCGTTGAAGGAAAACTATCCGGATTATTTCAGGGAGCTTGTCCAGTTTAATGCTGTCTTACATAACCGGAATACGGCAGAAAGTGTTCTCGAGTTTGTAAAGGCGGAATTTGATAAAGCGCCTAGAATCTCGGAATTGAATGATAGTGGTATCAACCCGGATAAGATAGAGGAGTTTTATCAGACTTTTCAAAATATATCCGTAAGTCTGGAGAAGGCCAAACATCGTGAACGAACGGAACAGGCTTATTTTATAGAACTCCCTAAAGTTCGTGCATTGGGCATTTTTACGACTCGTTATACAGATAACTATTTGCGTATGTATGACGAGTTCTTTCTTTCAAATAATTTTACAAAGTTATTTAGTACAGGTACATGTGTGCCATTCTCCAAGAAGATATTTATCACCTCAATCGGGAAAATCTTTCCGTGCGAACAGATTGGTGAGGAGATCCCCTTGGGAAGTGTTGATGAGACGAATGGATTGCAGATTGACAGAGAGAGTGTTGTTGCTTTTTACAATGCGTTCTTGTCTAAAATAGCAGGTTTGTGTAATCGTTGTTATCGCTTGTCGTCCTGCAGCAGTTGTATGTTTTATTTCAAAGATATTCATAACCCGGTTTGTGATGACTTCTTAAATAAGAGTGGGTTTGAGGAGTATCTGGCAGATTATATGCAGATATTGGAAAACGAGCCACATCTACAGGCACGAATTCGTGAAGAAGTCACTTTTAGTTAATGAATACGGAGGATCATGGGATGAATTACTTTTTCTATTTGGAAAATTACAGTATCTTTTTTGAAAAAGAAGGGCGCTTCTTTGTGTATAATACCTATAATGGGAGATGGGCGGATTGTCTGGCTACAACTGAAGTTCGAACTCTTTTTTCTCCTTTCCTGGATGGGATTAACTATTCAGTATTTCTTTCGGATGAGATAATCAGTGCTTGTCAGCTAGGACCCTTTATTGAGGCGATTCGTGATGGGTTCTCCGGCGATTTGCTTCCTGCGGGAGAATCAACACTGCCTCCCTTTTTGTTTCCTTCTCTACTTGATTTCAAGTATGAGATGAGAAAACTCGACAAAAAAGAACGGGCTTTAGGTCATGAAGTTTATCGCAACCTGAAGGAAGTAAACCTCTTTCTTCATCCTCGTATTGTACCGGAAAATGGGATATTCTTGCCTGAACAGATTTTCTATTCAGATGAGATTGTACCAATCGCTGAGGATTGGCAACAAATGTATCTCCCTTTCCTGCAGATACTGATTTCCAGTTGGAAAGGAGTGCTTCATATCTGGTGCAAAAATATTGATGAAAAGATGTGGAATTCACTGTGGGAGACGTTTGCTGCTGTTCCGGTTCTGAAGGTTATTCATACAGGAGTGGAGAGCTCTCTTCCTTCTTTGGATGGTTTGCTGGATAAGTACAATTTTTCGTACGAGCTATATGTGACCAATCATTCGGATGAAAAGGTTCTGAATGAATGGTTCGCTCTACATTCTCAAACAAATATAGAACTGATTTTTCAGTGGTTGATTTCTTCTGAAAAGGAGTGGGAGAAAGCGGAGGAATGGATGGAGAGGAAGCAAACGGATGCAGTCCGCTTGCTTCCAATTTTTAAAGGAGAGAATCGTTCGTTCTTTGAAAAAAACATTTTCGTAAAAGAAAACGATCTTTTATTTGAGATAATAAAGAAAAAAGATATCTTTGCCCGTAAGAAATTCAACACGAATTACTTTGGGAAGCTATACCTTTTTCCGGATGGTAAACTGTATGCGCATCCTGCCGATGATTCGCTGGGACAGATTCAAGGAGTCTCTCTTCCGGAGATGCTTTACAAGGAGCTTACTGAAGGGAAATCCTGGCTTTTAATACGTGATCAGGAACCTTGTGTGTCGTGCCGATATCAATGGATTTGTCCTTCGCCTTCAGATTTTGAGAGGGCATTGGATCAACCGAATCTTTGTCATTTAAAGAAACAGAGTGAAAAGCATGTTATATAACTAATT
>DATCIB010000122.1:0-6308 GCA_036508045.1 Bacteroidales bacterium | reverse complement strand
GAGAAGAGGGAAACGAGCTGTCTGTTGGACGAACCGTTTACTTTGCGAAGTGCCATCTCTCTTCCCCGCATGTGGATACGGGTAATAAAGAGGGTGATGTAGTTGAATAGCGCGCAGAGGATGAGAAGGACTCCGGCACAGGCAAAGATAACGATGTGCGCAAACTTGAGAGAAGCTTCCGGATCAGGATATTTGAATCGCAGTTCACTCAGTGGAACAAGTATATAGTGATGTTTCACTCCCTCGAATTCGACAGTACTGATCTTCTTCTCAAAAGCCTTTACATCCGTTCCTTCTTTGAGTTGTAAAAAGAGATCCAGATAGTTGGGTGCGTAAGAGAAGTATCGTGAGGAACCTCCACCGTTAGGATTTGGCGTTGGAGGCACTACCGCACAGATAGCGTCGCAATGGAAACGACTGTTGATGGGAAATTCGTTCATGGTTCCCACGATCTGACGTTGTTCGTAGACCGCTCCGATCGTACCTTTGGCACTGTCTGCCAGTTCGTGTATCTTTTCTTTGGAGACGATCATCGGATAGGAGCCGGCACTAGTCGGCTGAATGTAAAGATTCTTTTCGAAGGGGTAGGGAAACATCTTATAAAAGGCAGAGTCTGTCTCGAGAAAGAAAAGAAATTTATCGTAGCCTTCAATCCACAACCTCCCATATTCAACCATGGTTGCCAGTTCCACCTCCGGAAATGTGTTCTGAAAATGCTCGGCGAGCGGACGTTTTAGAAAAGCTTTGTCCATTACATTGTTTTGCGTCTCGATCAGAGAATAGATA
The DNA here is from genome assembly GCA_036508045.1 of Bacteroidales bacterium. Classification (GTDB taxonomy): domain Bacteria; phylum Bacteroidota; class Bacteroidia; order Bacteroidales; family JAQUTK01; genus JAQUTK01. The sequence continues at coordinate 5,522 of DATCIB010000122.1, read as the reverse complement.
CGATCACCGTTTGGATGAAACGTATCAAAGCTCTTCTCGTAACGAATCCAGGTGACCGACAAGGCAAAGCAGGCGAAACCGATGGCCAGTCCCACGATAGAGAGGACGGTTTGTGTCTTAAACTTAATCAGGTTGCGCAGAGCGACTTTCACATAATGTAGCAGCATTGTATCAATGTATATAAAGATGATTACTTGCCAATCCTATTACAAACTCCATGCCAAATATGTAAACATAAGGCTATCAATTAAATAGTAAAATGGAGGTACGGGAAAAGAAGTGCGAATCCGCACAAAAATGTGCGAACACGCACACACAACTATTGCAAAATAGTTTTACCTTTGCACAGATCTAACTACTTAATAACAAAAGTAATGAATAAACGAGGGAAAATCCTCATTGTAGACGACAATAAAGATGTGCTCTTTGCACTCAACCTATTGCTCGAACCTCAAGTGGAGAAGATCAAGGTCGCTACTTCACCTGAAAAAGCGGAAGCACTGGTCAAAAGTTTTCAGCCGGACGTCATTTTGCTGGATATGAATTTCAGTAGTGATGCGATTGAAGGCGAGGAAGGTTTCGAATGTCTACAGCATATCCTTTGCATCGATCCGCAGGCAGTCGTGCTTTTCATGACGGCTTATTCGGATACGGATAAGGCGGTACGTGCGATCAAAGCGGGCGCGATGGACTTCATCCCGAAGCCATGGGAGCGGGAGAAGCTCCTTTCCACGTTGTCTGCCGCATTGAAACTTCGTTATTCTCAACAGGAGGTAAACCAGCTCAAGGAACAAGTCTCCGCATTGACAACACCGGGTGAGGAAGTGGTCGAGATCATTGGTCAATCACCGGCGATGGAAGAGGTATTCCGGTCGATAGATAAGTTGGCAGAGACCTCAGCCAATATTCTTGTGCTTGGAGAGAATGGAACAGGAAAGGATCTCGTGGCACGGTCATTATACCGCAATTCGCCACGTTTTGGTGCTCCTTTTGTGAGCATTGACCTCGGAGCTATTCCGGAGACACTGTTTGAGAGCGAACTCTTTGGCTATGAGAAAGGTGCTTTTACGGATGCTAAGGCTGCAAAGGCGGGACGTATGGAGGTCGCAAACGGAGGTACTTTGTTTTTGGATGAGATAGGTAATCTCTCGTTGCAGATGCAAGCCAAACTTCTTACCGTGATTGAGAAGAAACGATTCAGCAGGTTGGGTGCTACTTCGTCGGTTACGGTCGATATACGTTTGATCTGTGCGACAAACAGGGATCTGCGGGCGATGGTGGAAGAGGGAACTTTCCGCGAGGATTTACTCTACCGTATCAATACGATGGAGATACATATTCCGCCTTTGCGTGAGCGTGGCAAGGATATCTTGTCGCTGGCCGACTTTTTTCTGTCGAAATACACCTATAAATATAAGAAGGTGATCTATTCGATCGCTTCTGATGCACAAGCCAAATTGCTGAAATACGCGTGGCCCGGCAATGTGCGCGAACTGCAACATGCGATGGAGCGGGCAGTCATCTTGTGTGATGGTAAGACGCTGCGTTCCGAGCATTTCACGCTTCAGCCTCCAACGCGCAAAGTAAAAGAGGAGCAAGAGGTGTCTCTTAATCTCGAACAACTCGAGCGGCAGGCCATTGAGAAGGCGATGCGGCTTTGTGACGGTAATGTGACTCGTGCCGGTGAGATACTGGGGATCTCACGGTATGCTTTGTATCGCAAACTTAAAGAACTGAATTTATGAAACGCGGCATCGGGATCTTGTTGGCGGTTTGCATTGCCTTTACCATGCTGACATTGGTGGAATGGTGGCTTTTTAGTCACGAATTCTATTTCACTGCTTTTTCGGGCGTATTGCTTCAGCTGTTGCTCGTTTATTATCTTTACCGACGCGAAGTAACTCTTGCCGATCGTATGGAACGGATGATTGACGCAATCCGCTATTCCGACTTTACCTATAAACCCGTGCTCAAATCATCTGGTGAGGTGATCTTCAATCTGAACCGACAGATGGACAACGCACTGACCTATTTTCGTCAGAGGCAGTTTGAGGGGGAGGCACGGCAGCTGTATTATGATTCCTTACTCAGCACCATTGATGCGGGTATCCTGGTGATAGATAAGCAGGGGGTGGTGCAATGGTCCAATGAGGCTGTGCTTCACTTGTTGAGCAAAAAACGGCTTGGACATGTCGATGATCTTGTCTATTTGCATCCGAACTTCCCGGATTTGTTGCTTTCCTTGCGCCCCGGTAAGACCGAGGTGATACTGATTGATCAGCCGGAAGGATGCTGCGAACTGGCAGTGACTGGTTCGTCGTTCGTCTCACAGGGTAAAGAACTGATGCTGGTGAGTCTGAAGAATATCCATTCGGTGCTGGAAGAGAATGAGATAGAGGCGTGGCAGAAGCTGATCCGTATCCTGACGCATGAGATTATGAACTCTATCGCGCCGATAATCTCGCTCTCAGAGACGGTGACTGAAAGGGCGGAGAGCAATGGCATGAACAAAAAGGATTACGAGATGATGCTGCAATCCATGCAGGTGATACACCGACGCAGCAAGGGATTGCTGGGCTTTGTCGAGAATTACCGCAAACTGACAAAGATTCCGGTTCCCAAGTTGGAACCGCTCTTCGCGGAGTCTCTTTTCTCGGATATTCGCAATCTCTTTCCCGACGATCCGGCCTCTCTCTCCTTTTCGCTGACCAGTCCCCGAACCGAATTGTTTGTGGATCGCTCCCAGATTGAGCAGGTGTTGATCAATCTGATCAAAAACGCAAAGGAGGCAGGAGTGGAAGGGCAGCAAGTGCAGATCCATGTGGAAGGAACGTTGGTCACGTTGCCTCACTGTTATCAGATTACAGTGTCAGACAATGGACGCGGCATCGTGCCTGAAGCCATTGATAAGGTGTTCATCCCTTTCTTTACCACCAAATCCAACGGATCGGGTATCGGACTAAGCCTTTGCAAGCAGATCATGAGTCTGCATGGCGGCACAATCTCTGTCATCTCATCACCCGGCAAAGGTTCTGTCTTTACGCTGAGGTTCTATAATTTCAATGTGTAGCCATCTCTTTTGTCTTCCTTCCGGCAGGAGCATCTGAAGGATTCTCTTTATTTCTGTTAAATGTGCCTCTTATAGTATTAAAAACATTGTTTGGTTGTTATAAATATACACCTTTGTCGTCTTACAAATAACTATGGATAAAGAGAAGTTCATACAAACGATAGTTCCACTCCGTGAAAAACTTTCGATCTATGCCACGCGCTATCTGGCAGATCGTGAGGATATCGAAGATGCGGTTCAGGAGACATTCATCCGTTTGTGGAATGTGCGCGATAAACTTTCTTTTTATCTGAGTAAAGAGGCTTTAGCGAAAACCGTGCTCAAGAATATCTGTCTCGACAAGCTGAGGGAACACAAGCATACACTTTCACCGTTGGATACGATCAGTGAGTTGCAAGACAAAGAAGAAGATCCCTATCAGTCACTCGAGACCCGCAACAAGGTCGAACTTGTAAAGCTGATCATCTCAAAGCTTCCGTCGTTGCAGCAGATGGTGATCCGGATGAAAGATCTGGAAGGATACGAAACAGATGAGATTGCAGAGATAATGGATTGTAAAGAAACAGCCGTCATGGTGACGCTTTCACGGGCACGCAAACGGGTACGTGAAGAATATATCAGAATCAATGAAAGGAGAAACAGACAATGAAGAAGATCGAAGAACTACTGGACAAATACTTTGAAGGAGCTACTTCCTGTGCGGAAGAACAGCAGCTGAAAGACTATTTCTCTCAGGAGAAAGAGATTCCTTCGCACTTACAAGCATACCGCGACCTGTTTGTCTCCCTGGCACAGCTGTCCGAAATGAAGACAAAGCAGGAGAATAAGACGGTATTGATGCCGGTAGTAACCACGATCCACAGGCACCGCCTCTTCATGCAGGCAGCGGCTTCTGCGGCGATACTTTTCTGTCTGTCTGTGGGTGGAGGTATCTATTACCACAGTAAAGATGCCCAACAAGGATATGTGATTATCAATGGTGAACGATATACGGATAAGAATCTGGTTCTTTCCTGCATGGAAAAATCGTTGTCCGAAGTAACTGATTACCCGGAGGATTTTCTCTTTCTGGAAGGTGAGTATCAAGAATAAAGGAACATAATAAGATAGGAGAAAGAATGATGAAACAATTATTCAAACGCTGGAGCACATTAGTAATCATGCTACTAATCCCTCTCTGCGGATGGGCACAGAAGGATCTGAAGATCATGGCACTGTTTGATGAATACGGCAAAAAGAAGGGGAGTACCATGGTCACACTCTCCAAAGAGATGCTTGAGGCGTATGACATGACGCTCTATAAAAGCATTACGATCAGTGAGAATGAGGGAGCCATCCCCAAAGCTCAAAAGTATATCACGGAAGATAAGAAGAAAGCAAAGAATATCAAGGAGGTAATAAACAAAGGTCTGGTCGTATCCGGATATTATCAACTTATCGCCAAGACGGACAAAGGGATGAATCGTTTCATCTTATTTAAAGTCTCGCGCAAAGGTAGTGTCAGTTTGGTTTATATCGAGGGAAAGCTCGATTCGGAAGATCTGGTCACGTTGTTGTTTATGTTCAAAACAGAATAATATTAATTCACAAAGTACATTGTCATGAAACAAGTTATTTTATGTAGCTTGCTCCTTCTTGCAGGGAGCCTCTCAGCTATAGCTCAAACCGAACCGATGCCGGTAGATTCTTCTGAAATGAAGAATGATTTGGCTTTTTTATCTCAGAATAGAGATACTATTATTACAACGGAGACAACGACAACGGTGACTACTCAGGTGGTCGAGGGAGAAGATACTCTGGAGATTGCGAAGGAGCGACGCGAACTTAAAACGGATGATTATTTTATCTTTAAGATTCGCAAACCATTTCGCGAGAGTAAAGATCCTCATTTTGCAGGCTTTGGAATGGGCTTTAATTACCTTGTTGCCAGTGGAACGATGCATAGCAGTAATGAGTTGTCAATTGTCTCCGGCAATTCTTTTCAATTTGATTTGAATGTCTATGAGCATAGTTGGAGCCTTAGTCGCGATGGATTGGTCCTTGCAGTAACCGGATTGGGGTTCCGTTGGAACCGTTATTTCCTGGATGGAAATAACACTTATCTGAGAGAGAACGGCAGTGGATTTACTGTGGTGGAGACCGATCCGGATGCTTGGATGAGCTACGAAAAAAGTCGTTTTCAGACTACTTTCCTCACTGTCCCGTTGTTGCTGGAACGTCAGTTTGGCGATAAGCAAGAATACTTTATGTCCATCGGTGTGGTAGCCGGATTTAAGATCGGCTCCTTTTCACGTGCCACTTGTTATGACAATCTATATGGAAAAGAGAGTAAGATTACTTTCAATCGTGATTTGAATGTCAATCCTGTGACGGGCGACGTGTTGTTTCAGATGGGAGGTGAACATGTAAGTCTCTATGCCCGCTATGGATTAGTTCCGGTTTTTGAAAGTCA
>DATCIB010000121.1:0-3711 GCA_036508045.1 Bacteroidales bacterium | reverse complement strand
CTTCAGTTTTGTTGTTTACTTCCTGAGTCAAATTTTCATCCGTTGCCACAGAAATTTCTTCTGCCGCAGGATTCGCTTTAATTTCTTCCAACTCACCATTCAAGGCCTCGCTGGATTTCTGAGTGTCCGTCATTTTAATTTCAATTTTTTGATCGCCGGCTCATCTGCCGCAATTAGACGGCAAAATAAGAGAATTATTTGCTTAAATCATAACTTCTAGGCACTTATTTTAATAAAGCAGCTAAAAAAGCTACTTTTACTGACGTCTGGAAACTCTTGTTTTTAACTCATCCGGTGCATCCCGTGTATACATATCAAATACAGAAGCCTTCTCGGTATACAAATCACGAATCATTTCCGGTTGAACCGTAATCTGAGGTCTGAACTGATCGGAACGCATATACTCCAGTATAGACGCGTATAACTGACGTGCCGCCAAGCGACTTTCCCATTTTGACGTCAGGTCCATGCTGCTCATCATCACTTTTCCATTCAGCACTTTTGCCTCAAAAAGGATACCCGCTTTCCGGCTGATGAACCAAGTGTCAATGCTCTGCACCAAAGGTTGAAACTCATCCGGGAACTTATCAAACTGCATCACTTGCGCTTTATTAACTAATTCCCACCACTGCAGATTACTGTGATATTCAGTCGGGAAATTATGAAATACAGGATGGTAGTTATTCACGTAAATACCGGTTGTATGAGGAGGACGCATCTTGAACCAAGAGGTATTCCAGAAGACCGGTGTAAACTGTTGCTGAATCTCTTTGCCGTAACTGATCTTCCCGGCAGCTGTAATCAGTACATTACCACCTTTCTCTAATATCCCGATTGCCTTTTGATCCAGAGAGTCACACTGATAAATGCCGCTCGACTCCAGATTAAGAGTTTCCGGATACACCCAAAAGTCCCAGTCATTGAGAATATCTGTTCCGGCGATCTTCACCTCCAGATTGAGCTTCTGCGCTTTTTCTATCTTCTGCAATGGGAAAGAAATATCTCCGAATGATTGACAATTGCCAATCTCAAACTGTTTGTTGGTAAAGGGAACCAAAGAAAGAACCATACCATTCGCATCGCGGATAGTGGCGATCACAGTCACATTCTGAAGAGGTTTCTGTCCGAAGTGCGACATCTCCAAAGAAGCCTTGAAAGTCTCGTTGTTTGAATACGTAAACTTGGCAATCCGTGCCAATGGCACAGTAGGACTGCAGAATCGGTGGAAAGCCGGAGCATCAATGTACCCCTTCTCCTCCCAAAACACATTGAGCACTCCCACCAAAGCAGTACCTTGTCCGGAATAGTCATTCAGACAGAGTAGCTGGAAGCCCGCATAATCAGGTGTACGAAGAGTCTTCTCAATCTCATATTTATAACATAATGCTTGCAGTTTACCGGAAGCCATCATAAAATCATGGCCCAGCTCTTCCATCTTATTATCTCTCAAAAGGTCTCTGAATATCTCAAAATTCAGTGCCTTGTTGACACCCGTATATTTTCTGATCTCTGTGAAGTCAGGAAACGCACACCACTGACCTGTCTCATGTGATACATACGGCTGACTCACGGTATCAATTTTTCCTCTAAAATCAGACATCGTTTCAGGAGCCTTACCATTCCAGTCCAGTCCGCGCGCTCCAGCCTTGACATGATATTGGCTCTTTGGTTGCCACGCCCAGCTGCCACCCACAGATGCGCCTGTATATACACGACGAGTATCAGTAGCCTTCCAGTAATCTACAAACTTAGACACCCATTCCACCCAGCGTCCGGAAGGTTCATTACCGCATGCCAGCATACAGAAAGAGGCATAGTTACCATATTCTTTGCTGATCCGTTGTGTTTCCTGCATCAGATACGTATCGATTGGACGTCCACTTCCCAGACTCGAACCATGATTGGGCCAGCTCGGCCCTTCGGGTTGAAGATAAAACCCGATCCTGTCCGCAGCCATAAAAGCAGCTTCCGGAGGACAGAATGAATGAAAACGCATGTGATTCAGACCATACGAACGACAAATTCGGAAAACACGCATCCACGCATCCACATTCATGGGCGCATAGCCGGTCAAGGGGAAACAGCAGTTCTCTACCGTGCCACGCAGCATCGTTTTACGTCCATTGACATAAAACCATTTCCCTTCAATCGTAAACTCACGCATCCCGAATGTCGTCTCGCGGCTATCCGTTCCTTTGCCTACCGTCAACTGAGTCTTCAGTTTGTAGAGCACAGGAGTAAACTCATCCCAAAGATGTACCTCCTCTCCCATAGCCAGATCCATCTCAATCTTATTTTCGCCTTTCACCAAAGTAACCTCCTTTGAAGTTGCCGGCACTTTCTGAGTTGCGCCATTGAAAGCCTCAGCAGAAAGAGTTATTGTTCCTTTTCCTGCCTTTTCGGCTGTAACAGAAATCTTCACAACAGCTTTCTTTGAGCGAATATTTGGATATACCTGTACATCCTCCAGATAATTACTCTCTCCGGCAGTCAGCGTCATCTTACCCACAATGCCGTTCCAGTTACCCTGTGTCTGATCCGTAATACTGTGCGAATCTTTTCCTACATTATACTCTTCCCGAAGAGCATTGTCAATACGAACAGAAAGCGTATGTTTTCCCTTACTCAAGAAAGCAGTCAGGTCATATACATGAGGTACTGAGAAAGAATTACAGGAGCCAATCTCCTTATTATCCACCCACAAAGTCGTCATGATATGGGGGCGTTCCAAAGAAAGAATCACACGTTTCCCATTCCATGAAGAAGGGATCAAGACCTCTTTCTGATACCAGGCTACACCCACATAATGCCTTTCCGGAGTGAGGAAGAACGGGAATTTCACATTTCCCTCCACCCGATACGGAGCCATCTTCGGATTGTAATAATACGAACTATCATACAAGCTACCGGTCCAATCAGTCTTCACGGAAACCTTGTCTCCCTTCAACTTCTCCGGCATTGATCCCGGAAGATTCATCGAGTCATTGAGCACCCGTTGAAACCATTTCTCTGAAACACCCACATCTGTACGATCGATCTGAAAAGACCATTTGCCCGATAGATCCAGCACATCCTGCGCTGTTGCCGGCAAGAAGGTCAATACTAACAAAGCGGACAACCAATAGATTCGTTTCATACTATGATGGCTTTATAGGTAACTGACTTTATTTTACTTCCAATGAATAGCGACCCGATTCAACTGTAAATACAGCATATCCATCTTCCGTTCCTGCTGCTTTCACACCTTTTGCCTTATTTACAGGCTTTCCGTTCTCCGTTATTGCTTGTCCTTCACTTGCAGGAAGATACAGAGTAGCTGTACTACCTACAGGAACCACAACATCCATCAGGAATGCTCCCTGAGCTTTCTTCCATGACACAGAAGCCTCTCCCAAAAGAGTACGCAGCGAGTAACTTGCAAACGTAAGATCACGGGGTACTATCGGACGGATGATGATATGTTTGTATCCCGGTTGCCCCTCATCCACATTAAATCCGGCTACTTTCCGGTAAAACCAACTCAGAGCACCTCCAAACATCGGGTGATTGCGTGAATTCTTTCCATCCCATTGTTCCCATGTCGTAGTAGCCCCCTGTTCGATCCAAAGTCCGAAACTCGGGAAATCCCTCTTATTCATCGCTTCATAGGCAAGTTCATTCAATCCGTTTTCCGCCAATACTTCAAAGAAGAACTGAGTGCCAAAGATTCCG
>DATCIB010000120.1:0-11090 GCA_036508045.1 Bacteroidales bacterium | reverse complement strand
AAGACCACGCATCTGATCTGACGTGAAATCATTTCTTTCAGGATAAATGCGTAAAATACTATTGGGCAGATGAACCGTCGGATAGGTAGGCACAAGCAGATGACTGATATTACCCATATAAGGATTGACATAATCAACCGGTGACTTTGCAGCATCAACCTCTTGAATATTAACAGCATAGAACAGAACAGCTGTCAGAAGGAGCACAGTGAATGAAGCGACTCTTTTCATGGATTTGATCGGTTATAATAATTTGACTGCTCGTCTTTGTACAAAATTTTGTCAAATGTAAACTAAATATTGAGAATAGCGACATTCTGGAAGCATATTAAAGATATTTAAGACGTATTCCTTACACTTTGTGCTTTGTCCATTCCAATTGAAAAAGCAGATGGATTGAAAAATAGTTTGCGACTTGTAACAAATGATACACTTCAGTTCCGGTAAAGTTGCGACCTTTGTACAAACTATAAGAGAAGAAAGGTATGAAACGTACGATTATCAAGATTGATGAAGCGCTCTGCAACGGATGCGGACAATGCGTGAAAGGATGCCATGAAGGAGCTCTTCAGCTCATCAATGACAAAGCCACAATAGTAAGCGAACTCTATTGTGACGGCTTGGGTGCTTGTATAGGTGAATGTCCGGTGGGTGCCATCTCATTGGAAGAACTGGAAGCAGAAGTGTACAACGAAAGTGCTGTGATGGAGCGTTTTATACCGAAAGGTGAGAAGGTTATTCAGGCACATCTCAAACATCTCTTTGAGCACGATCAATCAGAACTGTTGCAAGAAGCAGTCGGCATATTGAGAAGGATGGAGATCCCTGTGCCTCCCTTCCGCCCGGTATCTGCCGTACATCAACAGGCAGGTGGCGGAGGATGCCCGGGTAGCAGAACGATGAGTTTTGCGCCACGTTCGCAAAGCGTACAAAGCAAACCTTCTGCAGATTGCATGCCGCAAGGAAGTGAACTGCAGCAATGGCCGGTACAGCTGCACCTGCTCTCTCCTACCGCACCTTATCTGAAAGGAGCAGATCTGCTTGTCGCAGCTGACTGTACCGCGTATGCCGTCGGCGATTTTCATTCTACTTATCTCAAAAACAAACGTCTGGCTATTGCCTGCCCGAAGCTGGATCATGACCAAAGCGAATACGTGGAGAAGATCACAACAATGATTGACAAAGGTGGCATCAATACCCTGACAGTGATGATTATGGAAGTTCCTTGCTGTGGTGGATTGCTACATGTATGTGAAAAGGCCCGTAATCTGGCACAACGCGCGGTGCCTATCAAACTGATCAAGATCAGTGTTCGTGGAGAATTATTGGAAGAAAAGTGGCTGTAATCAATTTTGCTATTTGCCGTATCTCAAACATTGAGTAACATCTTAATTTCATTAAACTTGACGATAAAATCATCCAGAATGATCATTTCTTTTTCCAGATCAGTCTCCAGAAGCGATGGTTTATAATGTCGGCGTTTCACGACTCTGATAATCAAATAAGCAATCACAAATATACTTGAAGCGATACAAAGCCCTATGAAGAAATTAATCCAGGGAAGCATGTATTCATCTTCATTTCCTAACGTCTCGGGTGTCTGAAAATAACCAAATACTCCGGAAAGAACTGCGATGAAAGGGGCAACACCGGCAACAAACATATTGGTGTGTCCCAGATTCTCAGCCATTCCAAGCCGGGCTGTCTCAAGTTCAGATCTCTTTTCAACCAGGTTATTACGAGCTACTTCTATCTCATGAATATTCTCCTCATAGCGATTGTCTATAGAATGGATCATAGCTGCAATCTTTTCAGCCACTTGCGACTGATTGACCGGATTAAGATAATTAAGCGAAAGAATAGTTTCAAACTCATCCGTCACCTTTGGATCGATACCTTTAATGCCGGGCACAAGAGAAGAATCATTCTTTTTCAGAGCCAGTACAATCCTGTTATTATCAAAGACTATCCCTTTGATAAATGAGACCTTCTCTTTGTTATTCTCATATTCCTCCTGTTCCTTTTTGAGAGAAACAGTCTTTTTATATTTCAGGGATGTCAGTATCTCAACAGCATCCAGATAATCAGCATCAAATAGTTTTACCCGCACACTTTGAAGATCATTTATATGAACACTGCTTTTTAATATCTGACCTTCTATTTCATCCAAAATACGAGAAGCCTCATTTACTGTATTCTGTTTCAACTCTGTCATCCATTCCTGCACGTACCCCAGAGATGCCAGCATCGGATCACATGCCGCAACCACAGCATAGAGAGGCATCTTGTGCACCAGATCTTCGAGCAACTTCAATGCCGACTCTTTATTGCCGACCAATGCATTGGACAAACAAGCATAATAGCCGGCTTCATGCATTTCGGGAACAATCTCAAATGCCATGGATGACAATTCAGCTGCTTCTTTATATTTCCTCTGAATAAATGAAGCCAAAGCAGCTTGAAAAAAAGAGTCAGCAGCTACATATAGTGTCTTTTGATTATTGGGAACAGATGAATTATGTTTCAGCAAATCAGCATTCACTATATCGGCGAGCTTAAATGCATTCGGTTTAGTATCTAATTTGGAAAAAATGCCCGCTTTTCTGAAATAACTCTCCGCCTTTGGCAAGTCCATACAAGGAACACTATATAGATAAATCATACCAATGAAATACAATATGACATAGTCAGAGGGCTCTGACTTCTCAGCATCTAACAGATACTGCAGTGCTTGTTTGTACAAACTATTGTTGTAAAAAGCATTTTGAAGAGATTTAAATGCTTGTTCAATCAGTGATAGCCGATTCTTTTGGATCTCCGGGATTCTGAGTAATTGAGCAATATCTTCTGACAACAATCTGTTGATCATATCCTGTTCCAGCACCAGTGATAATCTGACATCCAGTGTCCGTCCTAAAATCTGCGCATTATTACTCAAGAGCTGGAGACCATAGTCCAATGAATTACAGACGATAGAAGCGCAATACAAGATAGCAGATGAAACATCTTCAGGCATCATATTGATTGATGCAAGATACTCTCCATTGGTTTTCTCAAGCAGATTTTGTAAAGTCTCATACTCTTTTGTATCGACCTCCGGTTTCGTTATGAAACATAATCTTATCTCATCAATATTAACTTGATTCATTACATGAGATTTCCAGGAAGCCCCTGAATCTTCAACCATCGAAATGTATCTGTTCAACATGATAAACCTTGCGATAATCGCCTTCTTACGAGATAATTATAGAATCATGCAAAGTAAACTAATAATTCGGGTTAATTACTAAAAATCCCTTGAAAATCAATTTCAACTTAATCCTCTCATCATACGTTCCCGGTAAATCTTTGGTGTACAGCCATATTTATCGGCAAAGCATTTAAAGAAAGTCCCTCTGTTGTTAAATCCCGATTTATAGATGATCTCATCAATAGACAACTTAGTCGTTACAAGTAGCTGCTCAGCAATATGCAACCGGTATTGTTTAATAATATTTATGGGAGTCTGATCAGTGATGCCATTCAATCGGCGATAAAGATTACGCACACTGATTCCCATTGAGTCTGCGACAAAGGAAGTAGAAAGCTCTGTATCCGAACTATTATCGCTTATTATCTTCAGCATCTTATCGATAAACTCTTTGTCGTCTTTGTGCAACAACTGACCATCCAACAGTTCAAAGGAACTGAGGGACGATTTGTAATAGTCTTTCAAGGACTGATTCTTTTTCAATAGCTGTTCAGTAACGGCTTTCAAATACTTCACATCAAATGGGAGAACCAAGCAAAGATCCGCACCGGACTCGATACCTTTCAGTTGCGCATCTTTCTGCTGTGTACTGGAAAGAAGAATCACTGGAATGTGAGAAGTTTGCTTTCCTTGTTTGATTTGTTTGACAAATTCTATACCTCCCGATAATTGCGATAGGATGCCACATATAATAATGTTAGGGTGCGACTGTTTCAATACTTCGTCAGCATCCCGTGTATCATGAAACGCATATACATTATATTGAGAAGCAAACAGATCCGCCACAAAGTTCAGGATCTCCGGATTCTCATGAATGACAAACATGGTAAGCCTGTCTTTGTCATACGTATATTCCTTCCTTTCTATGATTGGCAGATTAAAAGTTTTGTCCTGCACAATGATGTGATCCGTTGCACTATTTTCTTTGGAAACTTCCAGTCTCGGCAACATCACCACAAAGGAAATCATCTTGTTTGCCAAACTCTCTACAGTGATTTTACCCTGCATCTTCGTGACCGTATTATGACAAATAGCTAATTCAAGACCTACATGAGAAGGTATATTCTTTTCTCCCTGCTCCTCAAAATAGTCCAATGCGCGGTAACGATCAAACATCTGTTCAAGTTCTTCAGACTTGACTGCCGCTCCACTATTGGATACCGAGAGATACAGGTTTTGATCTTTCATCCTAACAGCCATATCTACCTCTCCGTTATCGGGAGTGTGTTTGAAAGCATAAGAGAGAAGCGTATTCATGATCAAAGACAAGTCATCCCTATCCGACGGCCATATCAGCCCCTCTTCTATATCCAAGCTATACTGTATATGACTGTTGCGCGAATAGTCAGTATAGGATTGAGCAATCTCCCTACTAATCAGTGTCACGGACAGTAATTCAATTTTGCCATGAACGGCACTATTACCTGCCCCGCTAAACTCATTCAGCATGAACATCAGTTCGTTTAGTTTCGACACATTCCTCTGAATAGTCGTAGCATAATTTTTTACATAGTTATCTGCATTGTGATAGCCCATAATCTGCTGACACGGACCGCCAATCAACGTCAAAGGAGCAGACAGTTCGCGAGTAATATTAGTAAAGAAACGCAGTTTTGACTCATAGACCTCCTCCTTCTGAGCCTGGTCAAGCTTCTGCCGCCTTATCAACTTACGCTTTTTATGTTGAAGCACAAAACTCCAGATAATACTTCCAAAGAATGTCAAAGCCAGGAAAACATAGATAATCTTCGCCCAGATAGTAGCATACCAAGGAGAGAGAATTTTTATTTTTAAATCATATACCGAGCTATCTAATCCTGTCATATGGTTGTGATATCTCACATGGAGCAAATAGTTTCCGGGAGGCAAACTAGTGAATGATAGTTTGTTGGAATTAAGGTTATTCAACCATTCCTCATTATATCCTTCAAGTTTATATAAATAGGAGTAATTACTGCCATTGACATAATCCAATGCCGAGACAGATAACGTAAAGAAATTCTGATCGTATCTCAGCGTAAGCACATCATCCTTCAGCAAGTAGTTGACACTGAATATGTCCTCATTGATCCTTATATCCTTAAATAATACTTCCGGATTATGAAGCGGTTCCTGAAATGAAGTCTCCGCGACTGTAACAAATCCGTTGATACCCCCAAAAAACATCACATTCTTCTTGTCATCCCTAAAAAAGGCACCATCACTAAACTCAATCGTATTCAACCCATAAGCATAGCCGAACGTCACATAGTTAGAATCTTTGAGCGAAAACTCGGTAAGTCCCCGATTAGTACTCAACCAAAGATTTTGCTTACTATCCTCCAATATACCATGAATAGCATTATGTGTCAACAAAGAACTCTGATCACCCTTTTCAGCATCCGAAGGAGTATCGTCCACACAAGCTATTAAACCACTACCCGTGCCATACCACATTCGTTGATCTTCACTCCGATAGATAGAGAATACATCATTTGCAGTCAGGGGCAGATTGCCACCAAACTTAATGTTCCGATACTTATTCGTCTTCATATTATACCTTACAGCACCCTCACTACGATTACCAAACCAGATAATACTATCATTTTCCTTATAGATTGTAAAGTATAGATTTCTGACCATAAGCGTATCACTAAAATTGACAGGAACAACATTCGACACCACCGGATTATCCTTCGTTCCGGAAAGAGAAACCTTATAAATACCTCTTCCCACGGTCGCAATCCAAAGCATCGAATCACCCACCTCCTCAATGGCATGGATATACTGTATGGAATTGGTAGAAGGAACACGATGTATACTCTTATCCTTGTATGAATAGTAGTTCAATCCAGGCCCGTCACAACCGATCCACATCAAGTTCCGGCTACTGGGTGCAAAAGCGTACACAGCATTATCAGCCAGCGTACTATTCTCCGAAGTGATACTCACAGTATTCTCAGCAGTAAACTTCTTGCAGTTATAAAAGTCCGAGATGCGTACAATGCCGTCATCCTTTGTACCTATCCACAAGGAATTTTCACGATCCACAAATAGAGCCCTCACCGGTTTGGAAATCATTACCGGCAGATCTGAATAATTAACCGTCTTAAATGTAATGTCATCCCGTGTATATTGCATCAATCCCTGTCCGTCTGTACCAATCCACAGAATATCCTGCTTCCGGTCTTTCAGCAGAGTGAACACACCACAAAAGATATCCAAAGGTTCGGTCACATACCTGACGCTGCTCTCCGGAGTTGCTTTCAGCCGGATGACCCCATCAGTCATGAATGATAGTATATAATCGTTACCATCCCGTATGATATCAGAAATCTCGCCTCTTTGAGCAATCTCCTTCTGAAGATCCTTTACATAAGTGATTTGTTTGTCTGCCAGATTGAGGTCATAGAGCACTTTCAAATCATCGACAAAATAAACGCGTCCATTATCATCAAATGTAGATAACAAAGGTGAAGAATGAACAATCCGTTGCAACTTATCAAATGAACAACGACCATCCTTCGAATAAGAATACCTTGTATAATAGATCCCTTCGTTAAAAAAGATCCACAAGTCACTCTCCTTTCCAAGCACCAAATCCAGAAGTCCTGGATTATTTACCCCTTGCAGTTGAGCTTTTTCAAACTGAAGAGTTTTACTATTATAATAGCTAAGACCATTCTTCTGAAAAAGCAAGAACACTTCATCGCTTTTACTTGTCGCAAATCTATATGTTCCCTCATATCCATTATGATGCTCCACACTATTCTTTTTCGGATCGACCTTATCCATGCCGTGATTCGTTCGGACCCAGAACTGACCGTCCTGTGTCTCAACAATCTTCTCAATCATGTTGCCTGATAAATAATTGACGGTATTGGGAGAAGGAGGAAATAACTGCATCTCATTGCCATCCCATAAATTCAGTCCGTCACAAGTTCCAAGCCATATATAGCCGTCCTTGTCCTGACACATAGAGAGCACTGCATTGTTAGAAATGCCTTCCCTACTGGATATCTGTCTCAGGTTCTGTCCGATGGCAGTCTGAAACAAAACAAACATTAGTACGATAAAACTGACTTTTGCTCTCATCTTTGTATATATCTATGCAAAACAAGGCAAAATATATATATAAACAAAATTGTACAGGGCATAATACCGTACTTTATCAACTTTTCTTTCATGAAATGCAGTACTTCAGACTAATGTGTCACAAAAATGTACAACCATTAGAGACAAGAGTGTTACTTTTGCTGAAATTAATTTTACAATTTAAACAATGAAAACCAACAAGATTTTAAAAGTCGCTCTTCTCTCTTTTGCTCTTTGCGGAACTGCCGTAAATGCACAGAAAGAATACAAGGCTTACCTTGTATCTGATGCCCATCTGGACACACAGTGGAACTGGGATATTCAAACTACAATCAACGACTACGTGCGCCACACCATGGATCGTAACTTATTGTTATTTGAAAAATATCCCAATTACATCTTCAATTTTGAAGGAGGAGTAAAGTACAAATGGATGAAGGAATACTATCCTGAACAATACGCCAAAGTAAAAGAATACATACACCAGGGACGCTGGCACATCTCTGGTAGTACCTGGGATGCAACCGACCCTAACATGCCTTCTCCGGAATCATTCTTCCGCAATATTCTGTTGGGACAAGAATTCTATCAGAAAGAGTTTGGCGTGAAATCAACCGATATTTTCCTGCCAGACTGCTTCGGATTCGGCTACACCATTCCAACCATTGCAGCTCATTGCGGACTCATCGGTTTTTCTACACAGAAATTGCAATGGAGAAGCAAACCATTTTATGGCAATTCAAAAGTACCTTTTAATATTGGTTTATGGAAAGGCCTTGACGGGTCACAGATTATGGCAGCCCTAAATGGGGAGGGTTATGGTCAGACATGGAACAACGAAGACATAAGCAATGATAAAGATATTCGCAAACTTGCTGCTGAAGGTGTTAATAAAACGGCATACAGATACTATGGAACAGGTGACACAGGTGGTTCGCCTACCATTCAGTCTGCCATGTCTATTGAAAAAGGGATCAAAGGTACGGGTGATATTCAAATCATCAGCGCTTCCTCAGATCAGCTATACAAAGATTACCTCCCGTTTAGCAAACATCCTGAACTGCCAGTTTTTGATGGTGAGCTACTGATGGACGTACACGCTACCGGTTGCTATACCTCACAGGCAGCGATGAAACGCTTTAACCGCAGAAACGAACAATTAGGATCTGCTTCAGAGAATGCTGCAGTAGTTGCAAACTATCTTCTTGGAGCAACATATCCATCACAAGCAATCGACGAATCATGGAAAAGATTTATATTCCACCAATTCCATGATGACCTCACGGGCACAAGTATCCCCAAAGCATACACCTACTCATGGAACGACGAGTTGATATCTCAATCTATATTTGCCGATGTCATCACATCCTCTGTTGGACGCGTAGCTACTGCAATGAACACAATGACCAAAGGTACACCAGTTGTTGTTTTCAACCCGCTTTCAGATACTAATAATGGAGTAGTTCGTGCTAAGATCAGCATGACCAAAGCTCCTAAAGGAATCAGTGTATACAATCCGGAGGGCAAAGAAGTTCAGGCTCAACTCCTGGGATATGCAAATGGAAAAGCAGAAATTGCTTTCAGTGCAAAGATTGCTCCTGTAGGCTATGCAGTTTATGATGTTCGCGCTGCTGCCGGCAATACAAAAAGCCAACTGAAGGTGACCGAAAACACATTGGAAAACAGTATTTACAAACTCACTCTGGATAAGAACGGAGATATTGCTTCCCTGATTGACAAACGCAATAATAAAGAAATGGTTGCAAAAGGTAAAACCTTCCGTCTGGCACTGTTCACAGAAAACGAATCTTTCAACTGGCCGGCATGGGAAGTTCTTAAAAAGACAATGGACGCAGATCCTGTCTCAATCACAGATAACGTATCCATTTCTATTGAAGAGAATGGTCCTGCATGTGCATCCTTACGTGTCACACGTAAATATGGTGAATCCGTATTTAACCAGTCTATACGTTTGACAAACGGCGCATCAGACGACCGCATTGACATTGTCAACGAAGTCGATTGGGCATCTACAAATACACTGTTGAAAGCTGAATTCCCGATGGCAGTAAGCAATCCGCAGGCTTCTTATGACTTAGGTTTAGGTAACGTCAAACGTGAAAACAACACAGAGATCAAATATGAAGTTTACGCACACCAATGGGCAGATATAACAGGAAATGAAGGCTACGGTATCTCTATCCTGAATGATTGTAAATACGGATGGGACAAACCCACAGACAACACTCTCCGCCTCACGCTGCTGCACACGCCAAAGACACAACGTAATTATTCCTATCAGGATCATCAGGACTTCGGGCATCATACATTCACCTACTCTATCGTAGGACATACTGATCAGCCGGCATTGGCAGGTATCCCTGAAAAATCCGATGAACTGAATAATCCTCTTATGGCATTTGAGGCACCGCGTCACAAAGGTACTATCGGACGTGAATATTCATTCCTCAAAGTCAGCACTCCACAGATAGCTGTAAAAGCATTGAAGAAAGCACAAGACGGAGACAAGTATATCATTCGTCTGTATGAGAGACAAGGAAAGAGTGCAAACAATGTTGAAATCGAATTCCCATCTGAAATTACCTATGCAGCAGAGATGAATGGTATCGAAGAAGAAATAGGAAAGGCTACTGTAAAAGGAAACAAACTGATTTTCTCAACGACTGCCTTCTCACCGAAAACATTCACAGTACAATTGAAGAGCAATACAGTTAATGCAGAAGCTATTCACAATACTCCTATTACGCTGAATTACACCGACAATGCATTCACCTTCGACGCTTTCAATGAAGAAGGTCGCTTTGACAGAAACGGAAATTCCTATGCAGCCGAACTTATAGGCAAGGAAATCATGAGTCAGGGCATTCCTTTCCAGATTGGAACACCAGAGCTAAACAACGTATTGAAGTGTAAGAGCCAGACCATCACTCTTCCTGCAGACAAAAAATATACCAAAGTATATCTTCTTGCTGCCTCTACCGATGGCGATTTGAATGTAGATTTCAAGATTGGTGACAAAACCATCACCCGTGCTATCCCTTACTACAGCGGATTTTATGGTCAGTGGGGACACACCGGTCAGACAGAAGCATTTGTAAAAGAGACACCGTTGGCTTATGTCGGTACACACCGTCACAGCAGAGAATTTGGCAACGAAGCTTACGTATTCACTTATATGTACCGCATTTGTCTGGATGTACCAGTAGGAGCAACACAATTGCAACTGCCTAACGATAACAAAGTAGCCATCTTTGCCATGACAATATCCGATGATAAATCCGGTGATGTTAAAGCAGCGACACAGTTGATTTCAACGTTGAAACAATAATCGTTCGAACAATGAAAATTAAAGCAATCTTATTATATGTTACGCTGCTAGCAAGCAGCGTAACATGTTTTGCGCAAAATGACTGGGCAGGTTTCAAAGTCTATGACGAGGCAAACACGAAGGTGACAACTCGCCCGGATGCTGTGTTTATGGGTAATTCCATAACACAGGGATGGCAAGGAGCTCATCCTGAGTTTTTCACTGATAACAATTATGTAGGACGTGGTATTAGTGGTCAGGTTACCTCACAGATGCTTGTTCGCTTTCGCTCAGATGTAATTAATTTGAAACCTAAGGCAGTTGTCATCTTGGCCGGTACAAATGATATCGCTCAAAATAATGGTATTATTACAGTTGAGCATATTTTCGAAAACTTTGTATCCATGGCCGAGCTTGCCAAAGCCAACAAGATCAAGG
>DATCIB010000119.1:0-11668 GCA_036508045.1 Bacteroidales bacterium | reverse complement strand
AAATTCTTCATTATTCAGCATCTGTTCGAAAGCCCGGTCACTTCCGGTATATGCTTTCGGCGCATCCTGCTTACTCTTATTTGCAATGTGGGCCAGAGTATTTTGGATTGGGCCCTGCTGTGTGTCACAAATAGCGACAATCACTGTATCGTCAAAAGAAAGCACATTATTGATGTGTTCTTGACAACGAGAACCTGTTCCGATAAAACCGAAACGATACTTGCCATCATTCTTTTTGGCGTTTTTTTTCTTTTCCTGAGCTGGTTCCGGAGTTGATGCGTTAGCGGCAATGGCGTTAGCTCCAATCAAGCTTGCTGAAGCGATGCCCATGGCAGTCATCTTCTTGACAAAAGACCTGCGGTTAGATTTTTCCATATTCTTAAGTAATTATTGAGTTTTAATGTTGAAAACAAATTGACCTGGCATAGATTGCTATACAAATTATACCGCAAATATAATTAAAATAAATTGACCGTTTTCTATTAAGATATTGTTTTGAAGGCTTTAAATATTTTAAACAATTTCTACTCGACAAGAACAAAAGAGAAAAGCACCTCAGAGAGGCTTGAAAGGGACATTGAAGGACCACAAAAAACATCTGTATGTTTTCCTCAACGGATAGGCATCCGCCGATCATTTCATACAGATGAAATAGTCAGAGGATGCCTATGCATTTCAGGCTTCATTTTGAAGCTCTTTTTGAGTCATTCAAAGGAGTAATCACCTCTATGCTTCTTGTATTTCCAGAAGGTTTTTATAGAAAAGAAATGCGCCACCTTTGAGAAAAGGCAAGCGCATTTATAATTTCAAGTGATTGGAACAATAAAAATGATTGGTCAATCTGCCAAAAAAGGATATTTATAGTCAGTTGCTGCTACCAGCGTCTCTTTGATCGAACGTGGATTGATCCATCGATAGAGATTCAACGCAGAACCGGCTTTATCATTTGTGCCTGAAGCACGGGAACCTCCGAAAGGTTGTTGTCCCACTACGGCTCCTGTCGGTTTGTCATTGATGTAGAAGTTGCCGGCAGAGTAGCGCAGCTTGTTCATCGCTGCTTCAATCACATACCGATCTCTTGCAAAGATAGAGCCGGTCAACGCATAAGGAGTAGAAGAGTCGCACACATCCAGCATTTCCTCATATTTGCTGTCTTCATAGACATAAATAGTGATGATGGGTCCGAAGATCTCTTCAACCATACTCTTGTAATCAGGCTTTGCAGCAAGTATCACTGTCGGTTCTACGAAATATCCCTTGCTTTTATCTCCATTGCCACCAAACACAATCTCAGCATCTGAGGATGCTTTGGCTTCATTGATATAATTCATGCAGTTGTCAAAAGAAGCCTCGTCAATCACAGCATTGATAAAGTTCGAATAGGTAACCACATCACCCATCTTAATCTCTTTGAGCATTGCTCCAACTTTCTCCTTTACTTCCGGCCAGATTGATGCAGGCACATACGCACGTGAAGCTGCTGAACATTTCTGACCCTGATATTCAAAGGAACCGCGGACGATTGCCACAGCTAATTCTTGAACTGCTGCCGAAGCATGAGCAAAGATAAAATCTTTGCCTCCTGTCTCCCCTACTATTTTGGGATAGTTCTTATAAAGAGGGAGATTCTCTCCTATTGCTTTCCATATCGTGTTAAACGTGCCTGTAGAACCCGTAAAATGGAAACCAGCAAAGTTGGGGCTCTTGGTAACCACACTGCCAATCAGACTTCCCTGACCGGGAATAAAGTTAACTACACCATCTGGCAAACCAGCTTCTTTGAAGATTTTCATCAATAGATAGTTGGAGAGTAATGCTGTTGTAGAAGGCTTCCACAAACACACATTTCCCATCATGGCAGGGGCCATATTCAAGTTGGAAGCGATGGATGTAAAGTTAAAGGGCGTAAGGGTAAACACGAAGCCTTCCAAAGGACGATACTCTGTACGATTTAGAATCCCTTTGTCTGATTCAGGCTGTTCACTGTAAATCTTTGATGCAAAATAGGCGTTGAAGCGCAAAAAGTCTATTAGTTCGCAAACGCCGTCAATCTCAGCCTGGTAAATATTCTTACTTTGTCCGAGCATCAGATAAGCGTCCATGATATAACGGTATTTCGTAGAAACTAGTTCGGCTATCTTGTGCATAATAGAAGCACGCTCCACCCAAGCCAGTTCAGACCATTCATTTCGTGCATCCATCGCTGCGTCAATAGCCATCTGCACTTCATTTGCACCTGCTTTGTGATAGGTAGCCAATACGTGCTGATGATTGTGTGGCATCACAATCTTTCCGATATTGCCAGTACGAATTTCTTTACCTCCGATTATCAGAGGTATTTCTATTTGTTGAGAAGAGGCTTCTTTCAACGCTTTTTCAAGAGCAATCCTTTCTTTGGATCCGGGAGTAAAAGGAAGGACTGGCTCATTAATAGGTTTCGCAAAAGTAAAAATGGAATTATTCATCTGTATTATTATTGAATTGTAATTAGGGAAGCAAATGTACAAAAAAGGGGAATAATACACTTAACTCTTACATTTTAATAAAGAAATAATTAATCAGTATAATTCTATTTTGTAACTTTGGTGCCTCAAATTAGTCAAAGAACTTATATCAATGCGATGAAAAAAAGACTTCTTGTTTCTCTTTCTTTCCTGGCACTCAGTTGTGTTTTCATTCGTGAAGCACATGCTGAAGACCATTTACTAACTATCTTAAAAAGCGAACTAAATCGCGAAACAAATCAATTCAAGACCTCTGGAGAGTATGCGCCTTACTTTATTTCGTATCGCGTGGATGACATTTACGAATCATCTGCCAGTGCAAGTTTTGGAAGCCTTTATCAGAAAATGACGGGAACTCATGTTAAAACATTAACTCCAATGGTTCGGATTGGCTCTTATCAGATGGACAGTTACCGTGAGATAGCACAAAAAGGGATGACATCCTCTTCAGGTGCTTGGCGAATTCCGTTGGATGACGAGAAAGGAGACGCCACGCGAATGGTGTTATGGAAAGCAACACGAAACGCATGGGACAACGGAATTCAGAACCTTGCCGATGTAAAATCGAAGGCACAGGTCCGCGTGGAGAAAGAAGATAAGTCAGACGACTTTTCAAAAGAATTGCCTGCAAAGTATATAGAAAAAGAACTGACAAACGCTCAATTACACGTTGACTCTTCTCTTTGGGAACAACGGATTAAAGAGTATTCCGCAATTTTCAAGGAATATCCTGAGATACGTACAGGAGAGGCCTCTTTTTCTTTTCAGTGCTGCCGTAAATATTATGTCTCCTCTGAAGGAACAGAGATTACTCAAAACTTAACCTATTGCCGGGTGATGGTTACAGCGCAAGTTGTTGCTGACGATGGCATGTATCTTCCTCTGTATCTTTCATACTTTGCCTATGAACCGAAAGGACTAACTGCTCATGAAACAATTCTCAAAGAGACCCGCGAACTGGCAGAGACCCTCGTCAGACTTCGTACATCACCAATTGTTGATTCATATACCGGTCCTGCAATTTTATCTCCGGAAGCTTCCGGCGTATTCTTCCATGAAATATTCGGCCATCGTGTCGAAGGTCAACGACTGAAGAGCGAATCAGACGGACAAACGTTTAAAAAGAAAGTCGGAGAACTTGTACTTCCTGCTGACGTTTCCGTCATTATGGATCCTACTATTAAATCTTTTGGAGGCCTTGACCTGAACGGATCCTATGTCTATGACGACGAAGGAGTGAAATCTACTAAAGTGGATGTTGTGAAAGACGGCATCTTAAAGGGATTCCTTATGTCACGAACTCCGATTGAGGGATTTCCTTCTTCGAATGGCCATGGGCGTGCTGCTCCCGGCAGAGATCCCGTTACTCGTCAGTCAAACCTTATTATTTCTTCGACTGCTCCTAAGACCAGCGCAGAGCTTCGTTCCATCTTGAAAGAAGAGGCAAAAAAGCAAGGTAAAGAATATGGTTACTACTTTTCTAAGGTATCCGGAGGTTTTACACAGACTGGAAGATACAACCCTAATTCATTTAATGTAACTCCTCTGGAAGTGTATCGAGTGTATGTGAACGGACAGCCCGACGAGCTGGTTCGCGGCGTCACCCTAATAGGAACTCCTCTTTCTATGTTTGCTCAGATCAGCAAAGTGGGCGATAAGGCCGGTATCTTTACCGGAATGTGTGGTGCAGAATCCGGCAGTATTCCGGTTACAGGAATCTCCCCGGAAGTCTATGTAAACGTTGTCGAGACTCAAAAAGCAGGCAAGTCTGACGAGAAGTTACCTATTCTTCCCCGCCCGGAAAGTAATCAACCTAAAGAAGCGAAGTAATTATGAAGCTGAAAGCAATCCTATTTGCCACTCTATTATGTGTGGCTTTCACAGAAACAAAGGCAAAGGATGAAAAAGAGACGGTCATTTTTCAGGCAATGAAAGATGAACTGAATCGTACGATGAGTGGACTTTCTCTTCCAGACATGCAAAAGCCGTTCTTTTGTGCGTATACGATTCGTGCAAACGAAGTATTCCAGCTCATGGCCAGTTTTGGAGAAACAACCTTCTCCAACGGAGGTTTGTTCAATCAATACCAGGTCGATCTGATGGTTGGTGATTATCATCGCGCAAATTTTAATTACACAGATGCTACTTATCTCAAACAAAATCAGACTGGCAATATGCCTGTCGACTATGACTACGACGAAATTAGACGCAGCCTTTGGCTGGCTTCCGATGGAGCGTACAAAGATGCTGCTACAGAATATGATGCTAAACTATTAAAATGGAAACAGATGAATGTTTCGCCGGAGATGGATGCTCTGGATGATCTTTCCAAGATTACTCCTATAGAGAAGAAGGCAAAACATCGCTTTGAGCAGACATTCAGTAGAAAGGAGTATTGGAAAAAAACAGCAGAGGCAGTAACTTCCGTATTCACAAAATATCCGGACATTATTGACAACCAACTTACGTTACAGATTTGGAGCTCTGATGATTACTACATGAGTAATGAAGGAAGTAAGATTGTTAATCCCCAGGATTGGACCAACCTCGAAATTTCAGCAACAGTTCGTACTGAAGATGGCGGCGACCTTACGGATATGATTTACTATGAAGTGCTGAATGATGCAGATATACCATCTAGCGATTCTATTATCCATGCAGCAGAAGAGCTTGCTCAACGTATCATCGCACTGAAGAATGCTCCGAAAGTGAACGAAACTTATGATGGTCCGGTACTCTTTGAAGGAGTGCAGGTAGTTGCTCAATTAAGTAAATTCATTATTTACGGATCAGGTATGACTGGTTATAGAGTTCCTTTGCAATCCAATGAAAGTAAATCAATGGAAGAAAGAATGAACAGGAAAATACTGCCTCTCAATATGAATGTAACCAGCATACCCGGGTTGAAAGAGTTTAAAGGAGTTCAATTATACGGATCTTATGAAGTGGACGCCGAAGGCGTCGTACCTCCAGAGAGGCTAGTTATGGTGGAAAATGGGATTCTTCGAAATGTGGCCAGTGACCGCATTCCTACGCTCAGAACTCCTCTTTCAAATGGTCATAACAGACCTACTGCACCTGGATCCAATGTGAGAAGGGGCATTCAGCCTGGTGTTATCAACTTTGAAGCCACGAATGGAGAGAGCATGGAGCAGCTCAAAGAGAAATTAATCCAACTAGCTAAAGAAGGAGGAGAGGAGTATGCGTATATCCTTCGCGGAACGGCCTTCTCAAAACCTCTGATTTATCGGGTAAATGTGAAAGACGGAAGTGAACAACTCATGCGCGGTGGCACAATCTCAAATATTGATGTTCGTCAGATGAAGAAGATGGCCGGAATCTCTTCCGAACA
This sequence comes from Bacteroidales bacterium, assembly GCA_036508045.1. GTDB lineage: Bacteria > Bacteroidota > Bacteroidia > Bacteroidales > JAQUTK01 > JAQUTK01. The sequence goes on along the minus strand of DATCIB010000119.1, from coordinate 5,812 downwards.
GACTGCTACCAATATGCGCTTCAATGGGGCTTTAACCTCTTTCATTTGTCCTACTTCTATCCTGCTTGAAGACATTGAGTTGAGTAAAGACGGCATCAAAACTCGTGACAAAAAGCCAGTTGTTGCCTCCCCTCTTGCTGACTTACAGAACAAAAAGAAAATCAAAAAATAATCACAACGACGTATGAATGATCAAATCGAGCAAATAGCGCAACGGCTCAAGGGACTGCGCGACGCATTGGATGCTTCAATCGAAGACTTTGCAAAGACCGCTGGAATTTCCAATGAAGAATATCAAGGCTATGAAAGTGGCAAAAAAGATATTTCCATTAGTCTACTGCAAAGTATCTGCAGACAATATGGTGTTGAAATGTCTGCTATTTTGTTTGGAGACGAACCACATGTAGAGTCGTACTACCTTACCCGTGCAGGACAAGGTATTGCAATGGAACGTACAAAGGCTTACAAATACAATTCTCTGGGTGCTGGGTTTAAGAACCGAAAAGCAGATCCGTTCATCGTCACTGTAGAGCCCAAACCGGAAGGCACTTCCATTCATCTGAACAGTCATGTGGGACAAGAATTCAATATGGTGCTGGAAGGAGCGCTTCTGTTGATTATCAACGGGAAGGAATTAATACTTAATGAAGGTGACAGCATCTATTTTAATTCCGGACTAGAACATGGCATGAAGGCTCTGAACGGTAAGACAGTTAAGTTTTTAGCAGTAATCTTATAACAAGACGATATGATAGAAAAATATTTAAAACAGGCTACATTTACGAGTCAGGCAGATTTTGAGAAAAACCTCGAGCTGTTAATTCCAGAACATTTCAATTTCGGTTATGATATTGTGGATGAATGGGCTGCTAAAGAACCAGATAGAAGAGCTCTTCTTTGGACGAATGACAAAGGGGATTGCAAAGAATTCACCTTTGCAGAGATGAAATCTCTCAGTGATCAAACGGCTTCCTATTTCCAATCTGTGGGAATCAAACGCGGTGATATGGTCATGGTCATTCTGAAAAGACGTTATGAATTCTGGCAAACTATTGTTGCCTTACACAAGATTGGAGCAGTTATCATTCCGGCAACTCATCTTCTGACACAAAAAGATATTGTGTTCCGTAACAATGCAGCTGACATCAGTACGATCGTTGCAACCGGAGATGATATAATCATTCATCATATCAGCGATGCAAGAGCCGCTTCTCCTACTATTCGTTGCCTGATCTCTGTAGGACCTGAAATCCCTGAAGGATGGGAAGACTTTCACAAAGGAGTGCAAAATGCAGCTCCTTTCGTGCGACCTTCCATTCCGAATAACAACGATGATTTGATGCTTGCAAGCTTTACTTCTGGTACAACGGGAAATCCAAAGATGGTGACACATGACTTTACCTATCCTATTGCCCATATAATCACTGCCGCTTTTTGGCATAACTTACGACCAGACAGTATTCATCTCACAATCGCAGACACTGGATGGTTGAAAGCTGTATGGGGAAAACTCTATGGTCAATGGATTGTAGGTGCAACTGTTTTTGTGTATGATCATGATAAGTTTGTGCCTCAAGAAATTCTGAAGAAAATCGAAGAATACAAGATTACATCTCTTTGTGCGCCTCCTACTATATTTCGCTTTCTCATCCGGGAAGATCTTTCCCAATATGATCTTTCTTCTTTGGAATACTGCACTATTGCAGGAGAGGCATTAAATCCTGCTGTATACGAACAATTCTACAAACTGACAGGTGTCAAACTTCGTGAAGCGTTTGGTCAGAGTGAGACTACAACTGTTGTCATCACTTCGCCTTGGATGGAACCTAAGCCTGGCTCCATGGGACTTCCAAACCCAATTTACAAGGTGGACATTCTCACGCCCGACGGACGCACTGCTGAAGCCGGCGAGCAAGGTCAAATCATTATTCGAACAGACAAAGGATATCCAGCCGGGTTGCATAAAGGCTACTACCGCAACTCCGAACTTACCTATGAGGCATACCATGACAATATCTATTATACCGGAGACCTTGCTTGGAGAGATGAAGATGGTTATTATTGGTTTGTCGGTCGTGCCGACGACGTAATCAAGAGTTCCGGCTACCGTATCGGACCTTTTGAGGTGGAAAGTGCTTTGATGACCCACCCTGCTGTTGTAGAGTGTGCGATCACTGCTGTTCCGGATGAAATCCGCGGACAAATAGTAAAGGCAACGGTTATTCTTTCTAAAGAGTACAAAGACAAAGCAGGTGACGAACTGGTTAAAGAGCTACAGGATCATGTAAAGAAAGTAACCGCCCCTTACAAGTATCCACGTATTATTCAATTCGTCGACGAGCTCCCAAAGACCATCAGTGGAAAGATTCGGAGAGTTGAGATTCGCCAGAATGACAACAAATAGAAGCAGAAACTCACTTCATTAAAAGGATAGAGGACGACATAATAAGTCGTCCTCTATCCTTTTAATGGAGATCTTTAATTCCTTTATTTAAATACCAGATGATAAAGTTTACTCTCATCGAAGATCTCATTTGCGCTAGTCAAAAGATCTTCACTGGTTATTGAATCGATTCGTTTGAATAGCTCAGACTCTTCTTCGTATTTGTTGAAATGGAGGTAAGATTTTGCGACATTCAGTATGGAACTTTCCCGATTCTCGGCTGCAATAGCCACCTGTCCTGTCAGCTGTTTTCTGGCCTTTTCCATTTGGTTAGTAGTGAGCTTATTCTCTCTTAACTTCTTTAACTCACGAAGCACTAACGAAGAGCAACGAACCTCATTTTTCGGATCACAACCAAAATATACGGTGAATAATCCGGTATCAGTATAATTCGTCACATTGGATTCAATATCATAGACAAGTCCGTTCTTTTCTCTCAGGCTTACATTCAAACGATTGTTCATGCCTGGCCCACCCAGTATATTATTCAGGAAAAAGAGTGAATCACGACGTGTATCATACAGATTGTATGCAACACTTCCTATCATTACATGCGTCTGGTAAGTATCTTGATGAATTGTTTGCACTGATGGAACAACAGGAACAGGAAAAAGGCGTGGAAGCTGCATTCCAGTACGGGAAGTATCCGACATGTATTTTTCAGCATATCTTAGCAGCTTATCAAAAGGAGTGGATCCTGATGAGAAAAAAACAATATTAGATGGAATATAAAGACGATTCACGAAAGCCTGACATCTGGTCGTGTCAAAAGACTGAAGAGACTCCGGCGTTCCCAGAATATTCTTTCCAATAGGGTGACCTGCAAAAACCAGATTCTCAAACTCATCATAAATGAGTTCGGACGGAGAGTCTTTGTAGGAATTAATCTCATCAAGTATTACATCTCGCTCACGTTCAATAGTTCTCTCTGGAAATATGGAATGAAAGATAAGGTCTGACATCAGTTCGACAGCCCTTTGAAAATCCCGCGACAAAAAAACCGAATAGACAAATGTCTCTTCCTTCGTGGTATAAGCATTCAACTCTCCTCCAACATGCTCCATACGATTCAGGATGTGCCATGCCTTTCGATTAGAGGTACCTTTGAAAAGCATATGTTCGATAAAATGTGCCATACCCTGTTCATCGACCGCTTCATCGCGTGTACCGGCATGAACAGCAAAACCACAATATGAAACAGGAGAAAGGGAAGGTAGATGAATGATTCGCAAACCGTTAGGAAGAGTCGCAGAGTTGTATGACATGATTGAATGGTTATATGATTGTACAAAAATAGAAATAAACCTTTGTTCATTACGAAAATATTGCGGATATTTGTCCTCACATTAAGCAGAATCTATGGAAATATCTACAATCAATAAAGAGAATATGCTCTCCGATATTCAGAACCTTCTTCAAAAAGAGGCCTACGCAATACTCCAGATCCCTATTACAGACGAATACGAAAAGGCTGTTTCTCTCATTCTTGAACAAGTACATAAAAAGAAAGGTAAACTGGTAACCAGCGGAATGGGTAAAGCTGGACAAATCGCAGCAAATATGGCAACAACTTTCTGCTCAAGTGGAACGCCGTCTGTCTTTCTTCATCCCAGCGAAGCACAACATGGTGATTTGGGTATCATACAAGAGAATGACTTAATGCTTGTTATCTCCAATTCTGGAAAGACACGTGAGATCATTGAACTTCTTGACCTTACCAAACGACTGAATCCGACTATAAAATTTATCGTCATTACCAGCAATCCAGATAGTTTGCTTGCTAAGAAAGCAGATGTAAGTCTCTTTACCGGTGCACCTGCTGAAGTATGTCCCCTTGGGCTTACTCCGACTACCTCAACGACAATCATGACTGTTATCGGCGATATTCTGGTGGTAAATACGATGAAACATACGAGTTTCAGTTATCAGGACTACGCGAAGAGACATCATGGAGGTTATCTGGGAGAGAAATCAAGAGAACAGTCTGCTATAGATAAATAATATAACTCACTACACAAATGAGAAAAGTAATTGGGGTCGGTGAAACGATTCTTGATATCATTTTTGAAAACAGTAAACCGTCTGCTGCGGTGCCCGGTGGATCTGTCTTTAATGCCATGATATCTTTAGGGCGCTTGAAGATCCCTGTGGAGTTTATTAGCGAGATTGGCAACGACAAAGTAGGAGCGATCATCAAGTCTTTCATGGAAGAGAATAATCTGACCACAAAGTACATTGATATCTTTCCTGATGGGAAATCGGCTATATCACTCGCTTTTCTCAACACGAACAACGATGCTGAGTACCTTTTCTATAAAGATTATCCCAAACAAAGGCTGGATGTACCATTTCCAATGATAAATGACAGTGACATTGTCATGTTTGGTTCATATTATGCGATAAACCCTACGCTTCGCGAGCGGATTGTTGAACTGATGGACTATGCTACCCAGCGGCGCGCCATTATCTATTATGATCCCAATTTTCGCATCTCACATGCACATGATTCTATTCGTCTGGCGCCGTCCATTCTGGAAAACCTCGAATACGCATCCATTATCCGTGGCTCAGATGAAGACTTCTACAATCTCTTCAAACTAAATGATGTGGATAAAATTTATGATCAGAAGATTAAATTCTACTGTCCCAACTTTATCTGCACATTGGGAGCAAAGGGTGTTGAACTTCGCACCAATTCCATTCGTAAGCATTATGAAGTACCTGTTATCCAACCGGTAAGCACAATCGGTGCAGGTGATAATTTCAATGCAGGACTAACCTACGGATTGCTGAAATTGAATATCTCCCGCAACGAAATAGACAGTTTATCCGAAAGTGCGTGGGATAAAATAATCGGATATGCAATAGATTTCTCTTCAAGCGTATGCCAGAATTACGAGAATTATATCTCAAAGGAGTTCGCTGAACAAGTAGTCTAAAAAGACCCATTCACTCCTCTTTTGGAGGACTGCAAAAAAAAGAAGAGTTTCTATCTGTTTATCAATAAAAACATTAAATAGATAGGGCTTTCATTCTATTAAGAAAAAAAACATTACCTTTGCGCCCTAATTTGATTGCAGGGAAGCGCAATTATGCATACCACTGCGTGAAAGGACGCTCACGAGAAGGAATTATAAGCCGCCTACCTTCGATATTACAAAAAAATAATGAAGACATTTGAAGAACTAGGTGTTGCCCCTGAGATACTCAGGGCAATACAAGAAATGGGATATGAAAATCCTATGCCGGTACAAGAGGAAGTGATTCCTTTTCTATTGGGAGAAATGAACGATGTGATTGCTTTGGCACAAACCGGAACTGGAAAGACCGCTGCGTATGGTATTCCAGTGATTCAATGCATTGACATCA
>DATCIB010000118.1:0-5633 GCA_036508045.1 Bacteroidales bacterium | reverse complement strand
AGCCAGGAAGTTACTTTCTGAGGATGAAGATACGGTGCGTCAAACTCAATTTTATGTATTTCTGCAGTATCATCTCTATCTTCAGCTGCTAGATGTACATCAGTATGCAGACGAGAAAGGCATCTTGCTAAAAGGAGATATTCCTATTGGTATCAGCCGCAATAGTGTGGAGGCATGGATAGAGCCGCAATATTTCCACCTTGACGCACAAACCGGCGCACCTCCGGATCCGTTTTCTGCCACCGGACAAAACTGGGGTTTCCCTACCTATAATTGGGAAACAATAGCAAAAGATGGATATAGTTGGTGGAAGAAAAGGTTTCAGAACATGGCCCTTTATTTTGATGCATTCCGCATCGATCATATCCTCGGATTCTTTCGTATCTGGGAGATTCCCGAAGAGTCCATCCAGGGGATGCTCGGTCATTTCAGTCCGGCACTACCTCTAAGCATTGAAGAGATTGAAGAATCGGGTGTGCATTTCCAGGAAGATCGGCTGACTTCACCTTATATTACAGACAAACTGATTCAGAAGACATTTGGCAAATATGGGGAAGAAGTGATAATCTGTTTCTTTGAGAGAAATGCTGATGGCACCTATCGCTTCAAGAAGGAGTTTGATTCGCAACTTCGGATAGCCAATCAGATTGGATGGCAAAATGATAACAAAAATAACATCATCCGCAAAGGGTTATTCGATTTAGTCAATGAAGTGCTCTTTATTGAAGACCCACGTGAGAAACGTAAGTACCACCCACGAATAGCTTGCAGAGAGAGTTACAGCTTTAGTCAGTTGTCCGATAAAGAGCAGGAGTGCATGAACCGGATCCATGATGATTTTTATTATTTCAGACATACTGAATTTTGGATGAGAGAAGCCTTGAAGAGACTTCCTCCCTTGCTTTCCTCCACTGATATGCTTGGTTGTGGCGAAGATTTAGGAATGATTCCTTCTTGTGTGCCGGAAGTAATGGAAAAGCTTCAGTTGCTTAGTCTGGAGATACAACGGATGCCAAAGCAGTACGGCATGGAATTTGGAGATACAAACAACTATCCTTACCGGTCTGTATGCTCGACCTCGACACATGATATGTCCGGGATTCGCGGATGGTGGCAGGAAAACAGAGAACTGACGCAGCATTACTATAACCATGTACTAAGGAGAGAAGGTGAGGCACCCGACGATTTGACTGCTGAGTTATGCCGGAAGATTCTCGAAATGCATCTTCAGTCTCCATCCATGATTGCAATCTTCCCTTTGCAGGACTGGCTTTCCATGGATGCTACTGTCCGTAGAAAGGATTTCGAGGCGGAACGGATTAATGTGCCTGCTGACCCTAAAAACAATTGGTGCTACAGGATGCATCTGACACTTGAATCGCTCAAAAGGAAACGAAATGTCAATGCTAAGATAAAAGATATGATTGAAGAGAGTAATAGAACAGAGGAGTATGAACAGTAATATTTTCTTGAAAGGGCTGGAATTCTATTCCTTTCATGGTGTCTCCCTGCAAGAGAGAGCAGTAGGAAACACTTTTCTTGTTGACGTCACTATTGAATGTGACCTTTCAAAAGCATCATTGAGCGATGATTTAAATGACACTATTGACTACAGCAAAGTCTTTGAACTTGTCAAACAGGAAATGGAGATTCCGTCATCGCTGCTTGAGCATGTAGGTGGCAGGATCTTGAGAGGTATTCTCCAACAGTTTGAACAAGCCACGAGCGTAGAGGTGAAAGTGAGCAAAGTAAATCCTCCTATCGGTGGACAAGTGGAGAAGCTTGGTATCACTCTATCCGCTTCCCGTTCCTGACTCTTTAAGTGATTGCTCTAAAATCAAAAGGTAGCCCCAAATCGAGGCTACCTTTTTCCTTTATATACTTTGAGAGCCACAAAACAAATACAGATATGAGCCTCAATGCGACGTGATGTAAAGTGAAACATCGGACGCACCTCGATTTTTATTGTTTTATCAATGTCTCAAAGTCGATATTTCTATTGTACTTTCATATTTTGTGACAGGAGTTTTGTATGATTGGAAAATGGATCGAGCTGTGCATCCCACGCCTGAAGTAGAGTAATCCAGATTCAGTGTATTGCCGTTGCATTCTTCAAGCTGATAGGTGTAAACGGCTTTTGTCAGATTTTCTGTCGTGAATGGATAGATGTTGAAGTTAAACAGGTGGTTACCCTTTATTCTAAGTCCGTCACCATCTTTGTCACTTATTTCTATCCAGCGATTGTCTGTTCGAAGTCCGTAATCCTGTGGTATCAGATATGGCTCGTACATCTCTTTGACTGTTTTTTTGTATATACCTACTGGGTATCCTGTCTTGCGGTCAGGATAATTCTCTTGTGGTCCTCTACCATACCATTTCACTTGCTGCAGGCTTTTAGAAAGAGTCATGGTCAATCCCATACGCATGAGCCATTGTGGAAGAACTCCGTTTGGTTGTATAACATGTCTCAATTTAATAGTACCGTCCGGGGTTATGCTAAATGTGTATCTGTTTTCAAATCCATTTGTCTGAATACCGGATATATACTTATCTCTCTGTACGATCGCATTGTCGTGTGTCAGCATATACGAGCAGACATTCACATTTACTTGCTTTTCGCTTTTTTGTATGTCAAAACTGGCAAGCATATTCGTCAAATCGTCCATTCCTGTTGAATATTGTTCTGTGACAGTGCGCATACCATATTCTCTTTTCCAGCCTTTTCTGTTTTCCGACATTGCAGTCCAATCGTCCAGTTCGTTTGCAAGAGGTGCTCTCCATACATTCATGCGCGGAGCATCCATCAGCATCTCTTTACCTTTTATGACCATGGAAACCATTTGCCCACTTGCTTTAGAAAATGTATAGGCGAAGTCGTTGCCCGAAACTACAACAGTAGTATCTGTATCAGTAGTTTTTAACAGTCCTTCAACTGATTGCGGTTTTACTATGTCTGTTTTATACCAAGGAAGATCCAACTGTTCCCATGCCACCTGATGACCTCTTTTTGCCCATACTTCATCATTCTTAAGTGTCACAGATAATTCTATTCTATATTCTGCTCCTGATTTTAGGGTAGGAATATTTATTGGAAGTTTAGTCTGCTGTTTTTGCAAAGGCTGCACTGCGCATACCATCTTGCCACGCTGGATGATTGAATCATCTTCTTTCAGTAACCATTCTAAGTTATAATAATCGGAAGATGTGAAACACAGATGATTCCATATTTCTATAATGAAGTTCTTTTCGTCTACCATCGAAAAGTCTAGCGGCTGACAGGTCTTCTTCATCTGCCACATCTCTGGTTGTGGTGTTCTGTCGGGCCATATGCTTCCATATGTTCGTGCTCCTATCCCATAGCTGTAGAAGTTACCTTCATCTACTTCATCTTCAAAATCGAGCCATAGTGATGCCTGGTCTTTTCCCATCTTGTCAGGTGAAAGTGATTTACTGAATATACCAACATTATCTATAAGTGCATCACATATTGCTACATTTGTCTCGCAATTATGAATTTCGGCATTTCGTCCGATGTTTATAGGATATGGCAGATTCTTTATCATACCACTTGCTTTTTCAGTAGCTTTAATCTTTCCATCTATGTATATTTTCATCTCTATGCCATCATATACTCCTGCTATGTTATGCCATTTATATTCCCAATCCGATGGTAATTCTGCTTTTACTTCCTGTAGTTTGTCTGTGTATATGTAGAATGATATCTGGCTTTTACCTCGTTGCTGTAATCCGAATTGCCGGCTTCCTTTTGTAATGAATGAACCGCAATCACTGATCAATTTGCGTGGAAACACATCGCACGTAAGTGTAAGCTTGTCACCTTCTATTTCGGTATTTTCTTTTCTGTATACTTCTACCCATTCATCATGTCCGCTAAGGTCAATTGCCTTTCCTGTTATTCCCTTTACCAGTTTGGCATTACCCATTATGTGTGCAGGAGTTGAGTTTGGCGAAGAGTCCTTTAGCCGGCGTATTTTCTCTTTAAGTCCCGGACTTACGAAATCCCATATCGCTCCACCCATAGTGCGTGGATGAGAATATATAACTCTCCAATATTCATCAAGGCCTCCACACCCATTTCCAGCTACAGAAAGATATTCATCCATAAATGAGGGTCGATTGTCTTTGTCAAAGCCCAATCCTTCCTGTATTTCTAGTTCGTCGGGTCTTGGATACCGTGGCCCTATTATGTCTTCTGCCGGATGGGAAAATGCGTTTCCACCATACATCCAGCTTCGTGTAGAGTCAAATTTCTTACCTTCTTTAACTACTTCGGTAATATTAAAACCTTCTCCTGATTCATTTCCTGCGCTCCAGAATAATATACAAGGATAATTGCGGTCGCGCAACATCATCCTGCGCACTCTCTCGCGATACATTTCAGTAAATTCAGGCTTTCCGGAAACCCATTCAGTGGCATGTGATTCAACTCCTGCTTCATCAATTACATACAATCCGTATTCGTTGGCCAACTCAAGATACTTGTTAACAGGTGGATAGTGGGAAGTACGGACTGCGTTAAAATTAAATTGTTTTAGCAACTCGAAATCTTTTCGTATTACTTCCTCTTTTATAACATGTCCCGATTCAGGATGTTGCATGTGTGAGTTCTGTGCATTTACTTTTATAGGAACTCCATTCAGATAGAATACTCCATTTTCTATTTTTGTTTGTTTAAATCCTATTTTTGTCTCACTCTTATCTATTAATTGACCATCTTCCATGTATATAGATAATTTCAATGTATATAGATTGGGTGTTTCCGCAGTCCATTTTAACGGATGTTTTACTATTGCTGATACCTGTACTGCCTGTTCGCCTTTTTGTGATAACTGCAATTTACAATTCTGAAGAGACTGGATGTTCTTGCCATTGGTGTCATACAATTCGCTTTTTACAATTATATTCTGTTTCTCCGTATTCTTATAATTGTTTATATTGATGTCCACTTTTAGGTTAGCATCGTTGTATTCTTTATCAAAATCAGTGGTTACATGCCAATCAAATAGTCTTACTGTAGGTGTGGCATATATCAGAACATCGTCAAAAATTCCTGACAGTCGCCAATAGTCTTGTCCTTCAAGATAGAAACCATCGGAATATTTTATGGCAAGTACTGCTATTGTGTTTTTCCCAGGTTTAAGATAAGAAGTGATATTATATTCCGCAGGTTCTTGTGCACCTTCGTTATATCCCACCTCTTTACCGTTTATCCATACAAAAGATGCCGATGCCACTTTTTCCAGACGTAGGAAAACTTGGTCATTACTCCATTCTTTAGGAAGCGTAAAACTTTTTCTGTAAGCTCCTGTAGGATTATAATCATGAGGAATATTGGGTACATTTACATGAAATGGCGCACTTACATTGCGGAACATTTTATCGCCGTATCCTAGCATCTCCCAATTTGAGGGTACTTCAATAACGTTCCATTTGTTGTCATTAAACTTTGGCTCGAAAAAATCCTTTGGTATATTATCAGGAATATCGCTCCACATAAATTTCCAGTTACCGTTAAGCAATAGATGTTTTTGAGGAATGAAATAACATCTGCCAGGTTCTTGGTTTTGCTCAAAAACTGAAAGGTTTTCAATATAGTCTGCCAGATGTTCCAT
>DATCIB010000117.1:0-6582 GCA_036508045.1 Bacteroidales bacterium | reverse complement strand
GGAAGAAGACGTTTCCAAGATACTTCTGGTCTGTATTGCTCTTTCTTCCATGTTCATCCTTATAGATTCCGGCAACCCTTTGGTAAGCGTAAGGAGGTGATTCATTTCCTTCATGTTGCGCTTGGTCACATCAGAAACCCTTACTGTTCCGGGGATAATGTTGTTGAGCGCATCATATGCTGCATATACAAAAAAGTCCGAATCATTACGGGCAATGACATAATTATCTGTTGTTGTATAATAGTGCAAATATTCATCTCCCTGAAGCAGTACCTTCAGCAGACTGCCATCCGATTGTTTTATTACAATGGGTTCGTCCCATGCTCTTCCGGCAACTGCAGAATGTGTGCAAAGGATTAGATATGTGAGAATAAATCCCCAACGAAGTGTGTCCGATATTCTGCTCATACATTTCTTATTCACGGTATTTGCCCTCATCGCAGTCCACAAGTATATTTATGTAACTGGAATAGCGGGATTCGCTGATCTCATGGCGTTCGAGAGCTTCTCTTACCGCACATCCCGGTTCATGTACATGCGTGCAGTTATTGAAATGGCAGTTTTGTGAAACGATGAAGATCTCCCGGAAGTAATGTGCGATTTCCGCAGCTTTCATTCCGATAGTACCAAAGCCTTTGATACCCGGGGTGTCAATCAGATAGCCACCTTCCTGAAGTTCAAACATCTCAGAGAAAGTAGTGGTATGTGTCCCTTTATTGTTGTGCTTGGATATTGATTCGGTACGCAGTGCAAGGTCTGGAAATATCGCATTGATAAATGTGCTCTTTCCCACGCCGGAATTACCCGACACCAGAGAGACCTTCCCCTGTAACATTTTTCTTACTTCTTTGACGCTGCCAGGATCAATAGCCGACATGCAAAGACAAGGATAGCCGATGCCTTCATACAAGTTGATCAACGCGTTCATGTAGTTCGTTTCCCATTCATCATACAGGTCTGTCTTATTAAAGAGCAGAACAGCAGGCACCCGATATGCTTCACTGGTAGCCAAAAATCGATCAATAAAGATGGTGTTGGTCTCAGGGTGATTGATTGTTACAATCAGAAGAACCTGGTCGAGATTGGCTGCCAGAATATGGGATAATTTAGAAAGATTGGATGCTTTACGGACGATATAGTTGCGGCGGTCTTCGATATAGGTAATATAGGCACCGCCTTCTATTCCTATATCTATCCGCACGCGATCACCAACGGCAACAGGATTCGTGCTCCGGATTCCTTTCAAACGGAAGTTCCCTTTTATTTTGCAAGCCACAACACCACCATCGTCGCATTTGACCTGATACCAGCTTCCTGTATTTTTAACGACTAATCCGTTCACGCGCAGTTATAGTTAGGTAAAAAATCCACCTGCAGAAACCTGCAGGTGGAAGAATAAACTCAGACGGTCATAATTTCTTTTTCTTTCGCAGCATAGATATCATCCAGCCGTTTGATATATTTGTCGTGAATTTTCTGTGCTTCAGTTTCAGCATCTTTCTCTACATCCTCCGGCAGACCTTCCTTGACAGCCTTCTTCAGACTATCCATACAATCACGACGGGCATTGCGAACACTTACTTTTGCGTTTTCAACCTCTTGCTTTGACAGTTTGAGCAGTTGCTTGCGTCGATCTTCCGTGAGCGGAGGTATAGACAAACGGATCATCTCTCCGTTATTGTCCGGAGTAATGCCAATGTCAGAGTTTTGAATCGCCTTCTCAATCTCTTTCAGCATTTTCTTTTCCCACGGTTGAACAATGATTGTACGACCATCAGGAGTAGAAATTGTAGCGACGCCGCTCAGAGGCGTCATGCTGCCATAATAATCGATGTGGATTGGGTCCAGAATGCGGGCATTCGCTTTCCCGGCACGAATATGAGCCAGAGAGTCATCCAAATGTATTGTGGCCATCTCCATCTTTTCTTCTGCTTCATGCAAAAAAGTTTTCACTTCAGGTGTCATAGCATTATCATGTTTATGATTAGTATTATTCTATTATTTCGTGATTAGTTATGAACCAATGTACCGATCTTCTCTCCTTTAACGACCTTCAGAAGGTTGCCCGGAGTATCCATATCAAACACGATGATCGGAAGGTTATTTTCCTTACACATGGTAGTGGCAGTCAGGTCCATTACCTTCAATCCTCGCGTGTAAATCTCGTCATAGGTAATCTCGTCATACTTTGTTGCAGTTGGGTCTTTCTCCGGATCAGCCGTATAAATGCCATCCACCCGAGTGCCCTTTAGCATCACGTCTGCTTCGATCTCGATGCCTCGCAATGACGAACCGGTATCCGTAGTAAAGAAAGGATTTCCGGTACCGGCAGAGAGAATAACCACAGATCCTTGTTCCATTAGTTCGATAGCCTTCCATTTGTTGTAAAACTCACCAATCGGTTCCATCCGGATAGCTGTCAGCACCTTCGTCTTTACCCCCTTAGCAGTCAGTGCCGAACTCAGTGCCAGACTGTTAATCACCGTAGCCAGCATACCCATTTGGTCTCCTTTCACACGGTCAAAACCTTTTGAAGCACCACTTAATCCCCGGAAGATATTTCCTCCTCCGATGACGATGCCGATTTGAACCCCCATGATTGCGACCTCCTTGATCTGCTCCGCATATTCATTCAGACGAAGTTCGTCGATACCATATTGTTTGTCGCCCATCAGTGATTCACCGCTGAGCTTCAGTAATATTCTCTTATAATTCATATCTTGTAATCATTCAAATTGGTTGTTACGGATGCGAAATTAGCAAAATCCGATGAATCTTCCTCCTGTTTGTACCCTGAAAGGAACTTTTTATTTGTCATCTGTGATAACAGAAACCTCTTTTGTCCTGTTTTGAATCACTTTTGCTCCTTTAGGCACATTCTTCGTTACCCAGATGTTACCACCAATACTGGCACCTTCACCGATTGTGATTCGTCCGAGGATAGTCGCATTGGAATAGATGATCACATTATCTTCCAGGATTGGATGACGGGGAATTCCTTTGATAGGTTTTCCTTCTTCGTCCAATGGAAAACTCTTTGCACCCAATGTCACTCCCTGATACAACTTAACGTTTTTGCCTATGATTGCTGTTTGCCCGATTACCACACCTGTGCCATGGTCTATTGTAAAATGCTCACCAATTACAGCTCCGGGATGAATGTCAATTCCTGTTTCGCTGTGTGCCATTTCCGTTATCATCCGGGGAATCAAAGGTACTCCCAGCTCTTGCAACTTGTGTGCCATACGGTAGTTGCTGATGGCACGGATAGCCGGATAGCAGAAGATAATCTCTTCATAACTCTCAGCGGCAGGATCACCATTATAGGCAGCTTCCACGTCTGTGCCCAATGTGCGGCGGAGTTCAGGCAGATAAGCAATAAACTTCCCGGCTATTTCTTTCGCTTTACTTCGATTTTCATTGTTATCCTGACATATATCGCAATTCCTCTTACTATAACAGATGCCGGCCAAAACCTGCTCAGCCAGCAGAGTTTGCAGATTGTCAATATTCACACCGATGTGATACTGAATCGTATTCTTATTCACCATCGGATCACCGAAGTAACCCGGAAAAATGATAGCACGAACCAAAGTGACAATCTCTTTCAGTACACTACCGGAAGGAAGAGGTTCTCCTCCTTTGTGAGAAAGATACAAGTCACCATACGAACTGTACTCCGAGAGTTCTTTGATTGTTCTTTTGGTTATGTCAGAATCATTAGTCATACTCTGTTTTTTAATATTAAGACATGCAAAGATACGAAATGATTTTATATCTCTTAGAATGATAGGTTTGTTTGTTTTTATTACTTTTGTCGCTTCACCTAATTAATGATATTATTATGAATAAACGATTCAGACTGGGATTACTGGTATTGACGGCAATCCCCGGTTTTTTGCAAGCCTCTGAGGATGCCCGGTTGTTACGTTTCCCTGCTACTAATGGGAACGAAATAGTCTTTTCGTACGCTGGCGATTTGTATAAAGTGGCCTCTGGCGGTGGCGAGGCTCAGCGCCTTACCTCCCATGTGGGTTACGAAATGTTTCCTCGTTTCTCTCCTGATGGTAAAACAATCGCTTTTACCGGACAATATGATGGTAACACAGAAGTTTACTCAATGCCGTCCACCGGAGGCGAACCTCTTCGGGTTACCTATACCGCAATGAATGAGCGCGACGACCTTGGCGACCGGATGGGTCCCAATAATATAGTGATGACCTGGACACCCGATGGGAAAAATATTGTGTACCGTAATCGAATCAGTGAAGGCTTTACCGGCCGGCTTTATACCGTTTCACCGGAAGGGGGGTTGTCACAAGTTATTCCACTTCCGGAAGGAGGTTTCTGCAGTTACTCTCCCGACGGCAAACTATTTGCCTACAACCGTGTCTTCCGTGAATTCCGTACCTGGAAATATTATAAAGGAGGTATGGCGGATGACGTCTGGATCTATAATGAGAAGACAAAGAAGACAGAAAATATCACCAACAATATAGCGCAGGATATCATGCCAATGTGGATTGGTGACGAAATATTTTTCATCTCTGACCGCGACCGGATCATGAATATGTTTGTGTATAATACAAAAACCAAACAGACAAGTAAGGTGACAAATTTTACGGAGTATGATGTGAAGTTCCCAAGTAGCAATGGTTCGTCGATTGTGTTCGAGAATGCTGGCTACATTTATCAATTAAATCCGGCAACCAAGCAAGCAGTGAAGGTCAATATTACCTTGACATCCGATAATATTTATGCCCGTGATCAGGTAAAGGATGTTTCCAAAAATGTCATATCCGCCAGCATCTCTCCGGCAGGTGAAAGAGTCGTAGTCACTGCCCGGGGAGAGGTGTTCAACCTGCCTGCCGATAAGGGTGTTACCAAAAATATGACTCGTACTCCCGGTGCACACGAGCGAAATGCACAATGGTCACCTGATGGCAAGTATATTGCCTACATCTCTGACGCGACAGGTGAAACCGAACTCTATCTTCAGAATGCCGGGGGAAGCGAACCGGTACAACTGACCAAAAACAACGATACGTATATCCGTTCATTCCAGTGGAGTCCAGATGCTTCCAAAATCTTCTATACTGATCGGAAGAACCACATCAATCAACTGGATGTGAATAGTAAAGAGGTGACTCTCGTTAAGCAGGATCCCGCCGGTGAATTTGGTGACGTATCCATCTCTTCTGATGGAAAATGGCTGACGTATAGTCGTGATGCC
The DNA here is from genome assembly GCA_036508045.1 of Bacteroidales bacterium. Classification (GTDB taxonomy): domain Bacteria; phylum Bacteroidota; class Bacteroidia; order Bacteroidales; family JAQUTK01; genus JAQUTK01. Next base: position 1,349 of record DATCIB010000117.1, on the reverse strand, counting down.
GAAAATGATTACAGTATTGTGTATCTCTATAATCTGCAACAAAAGCGCGAATACCCTGTAACCGACAAATGGTATAGTTCAGGCAATCCTGTCTTCAGCACGGATGGCAAGTACTTGTTTTTTACTTCCAACCGCGACTTCAATCCTACCTATGGTTCCTTGGAATGGAATCATGTGTACAATGATATGTCTGGCATATACTTTGCGCTGTTGTCCAAAGATACCCCTTCCCCTTTCTTGGGCAAGGATGATGTGGTTGCTGTTGTGAACGAAGAAGAGAAGAAGGACAACAAAGAGAAGAAAGAGGATCAGAAAGAGAAGAAAGAAGAAAAGGCAACTGAAAAGACAGCGTCTGATCTTAAGTTTGATCCCGATGGTATTTTTGAACGAATCATCCGTCTGCCGGGTTCAGGCAATAGCACCTACTACTCTGATGGTAAGAAAGTTTATTACTCCGCACAAGGAGGTACCAAAATGTATGATCTTGAAAAACAAAAAGAGGAACTGATTGCCGAAGGAGCCAGCATGTCTGTAGATTACAAATCCAAGAAAGCACTCTTTCTCAAAGGAGGTTCCCTCTATATAATGGATATCCCTTCAGGAAAAGCAGATTTGAACAAAGCGGTAAATACTTCCTATATGAAAGTCACCATTGACTATCCTAAAGAGTGGGCTCAGATATTTGATGAGGCATGGCGCCACATGCGCGACGGCTATTACTCCGAGACTATGCATGGTGTGGACTGGAAAGCTATGAAAGCGAAATATGCCGTACTCCTCCCGTACGTGAAGACCCGTCTGGATCTGAACTATGTGATCGGGGAGATGATCAGTGAACTTTGTTCCGGTCATGCTTATTTTAACCCGGGTGAGACCGAACGTCCGGAGCGTATTCAGACAGGATTGCTCGGTGCTGAAGTGTCACGTGATAAGAGTGGATTTTTTCGTATTGAAAAGATTATCCAGGGAGCATCCTGGAATAAATCGCTCTTCTCACCACTCACAGAACCCGGTATCAATGCGAAGAATGGTGACTATATCATCGCCATTGATGGAATCTCGACAAACAGCGTGAAGGATATATATTCGCTGTTGGTAGGAAAAGCAAATGTACCCACAGAGATCTCATTGAATAGTACAGCTTCGGACAAAGGTGCCCGCAAAGTAGTGATTACTCCAATTGCTGATGAGTACGCTTTATATCACTATAACTGGATACAGGATAATATCCGCAAAGTCTCAGAGGCTTCAGATGGCAAGATCGGATATATATATATTCCCGATATGGGTGTGGATGGTTTGAATGAATTCTCCCGTTACTTCTATCCACAGATTGACAAAGAAGGACT
>DATCIB010000116.1:0-8730 GCA_036508045.1 Bacteroidales bacterium | reverse complement strand
ATCGGAACGATTTCTAAGTATCGCGATTACAATCAAAATCGCTATTTAGGTATTGTGGAGTGTAAGCAACTTGGTGACTATGCCATTCGATTCCTCCATTTTGATGCCAGCCCCGGTATCTACGATAATTTGATTTTCATTCCATATACGGATGGTCAACCATGGGAAGATTCTCCTGTGAAATTATCAGATAATTGAATCTAACAAAGTTAGTAACTGAAAAAAACACAAATATGAAAAAGTTTAAAAATATATTTATAAGCTTGTTAGCATTCGCTATTCTTTGCTCGGTCACTTCCTGCAAAGAAGAAGAATGGGATTCACACTACGATGCCACCATTAATCGCGGTACTCAGGAGTCTATGCTCATCCATTCACTCGATACCATTTTTAATGGAAGGTATAGTAGCATGGCTCAGTGGTTTAAAGATGCTGAAATGGCTGATTTGATGAACTCAGGTCTTCAATTTACAATTCTTGCTGTTCCGAATCATACTTTTGATTCTATTTTTGGAGGTACCTCCTATACAGCAGATGAGAAACGTAATATTCTGATGAATGCGATTTTCTTTAAAGCAACGGTCTTTCAGAATGATACCGGACGTTTAAATCTGATCAATGAACGAATCAGATTTATTGAAGGTGAGAATGCGAATTATCTTATGAATTACCACAATGACAGAGTGAATCTGAATCCTCAGTATACCAACATTGCTATCTATGACGGGATCCTTCATGAGGTTGACAAATTATTTGGTCTGAATGAAGAAACAAAGACTTATTTTGCGGCTCTTGATCCTTTATACAGTAGGTTAGCTTCTTATTTCTCTTGGGATACGTTGTATTATCCGAATGGAACACAGGAAAAGCTTCCTTCTTATATAAAGATTAAAGATCCTGCTGATGCTTCCAAAACTATTTGGATGACCTCATTGGCTCCTGTCCGTCAGTTGTATTTTGACAGTTTGTTTGTAAACGCAGACAAATTGAGAGACAGCACCAAGATTGTGGCTGAGAATATGGAGTTTCTGATGACAAATGATGTACGTACCAAACTTAATAGTTTATACAGCGTATTGCAAGGAGCAGAGGCTACAAAATACTTTTACGGTTTTGACCCGGTAAAAACAATTGAGAGTCAGGCTTCTGCCGATTCTATTATTAAGTTTATCAGTAAATCTGAGACCGCTGACTCTATAAAGTTCCTCTATTACAAGAATCTCAAAACGACAAAGGAGTTCTCTTTCTTGAAGTCTAAAGTCAGCACGGTGAAACTTACCGGAGGTAACAAGATTTATTTCGTTGATTCTTTGCTTGTCAATCCTAAGTACTTGACATTGCTCGATCATTATATTGTGGATACAGCCATGTACAATGTTATCTCTAAGTTTACTATTACCGAACAAATGGAGACTCTCTTCAAAGCGCAGCCTTTCAATGAAGCCCGGATGTTTTCAATGGCTCCGGATCCATACCAGAACTATGCATCGTTCTTTGCTGCCAAATTGGAGAAAGTTGAGAATACCTCTTGTGTGGTTAGTATTCTAACCCAGAAAGTTCTCCCCAAAGATAGTGTGCATTATTTTCAATTCCGTTTCCCCAGAGAATATTTCAATACACAGAAATACAAATTCACCTTGATTTATGCCATGAAAAAGAATGCTCCTTCGTTCCGCCTTTCTTTGCGTTCCGTAAATATGCAGAAAGACACGACGCACATTCAATATCTCTATCCCTTGCAGAAGGACGGTGTTACCCTATTAAATTCTGTACCTGCAACTATTACAAATGCTGATTCTATTCGAAGACTTGCAACAGAAATTAACTTTGGTATTGACTATACCGGAAAGCTTGATGCTGTAACAAAAGATGTGGACGGGAATGCCTTAAAACCGGTTTCCTACAACTTTTATTCTGTTACTTTCGAACCGTTCCAGATTTTTGACTACACGGAAGAGGTTTGGCTTCGTTTTGAGTTAGGATCCGTATTGGTTCCGATGACAAACAAGACTACAACATCCGGTGGTAAGTATATCTATATCAATAATTTCTACTTTGATAAGGTAGAAGAATAGAGAAATGAATTCATTTAATAAGTAAATTTCTGTGATATGAAACGAAATAAAATTATATTTAAATACTTACTTTCAGGACTTTTGTTCTCAGTTGCAGCTGCGCCTTTGTCGGCTCAAACTGTGGAAGCAAAATCCGACTCAACAGCAGTCTCGGAAGTGGTAAAACCATTTACCATTACAGGTAAAGTGTTATCTTCCGTTGATAGTAAAGCTCTTGAAGGCATCGTGGTACGAATTCAAGGTGTGCCCGGGTCGACGGTAAGCGCGAGTGATGGATCGTTTACACTCGGTTCTCCCAATACCAAGTCATTCCTTGAGTTCTCATACCCGGGCTACAGGACACTGTCTTTATTTTTGAGTGGAGCAACAAATTTTACAGTCCGTCTGGAACCGGAAGATTTTCCTTCCAATCTGGAGACTGTCACTTTGACTACCGGGACTTTTGAAAAAAGATATCTGGCTCAGTCTGCTACTACCCTTAAAGATGATAAGTTTCAGTTCAGAGGGATCACATCTCCGGAGTATTATATCCAGGGACAGTTGGCGGGTGTCAATGTGACTGCTTTTAACGGAGCTCCGGGCGCGGGTGCAGATATCGTGTTTCGTGCCAAGAATTCTATTTACGGAGGGAGCAAACCCTTGTATATAGTGGATGGTATGGAAATCTCTCAAATGGACAATGCGACAATCTCTGACGGATCTTTTATCAGTTCTCTTATTACTCTTTCACCGAATGACATTGAGTCAATCACCCCCCTGAAAGATGCCGCTGCAAAAGCAATCTATGGTTCCAGAGGTGCCAATGGTGTTATTGTAATTGAGACTTTCAAAGGTCAGAAAGGTAGTTCCCAGATCGATTTTAGTGCTACATTGGGAACCAGTGAAATGAGAAAGAAGACCCTTCCTATGTTATCAGGTACTGAACATAGAAAGTATATGCTTGAAATGGCGCTTTCACAATATGATGGAAATCTTGGCGATGTGATTAATAACTTCAGTACCGCCTTGTTTAATGACCCGACCAATCCGAACAGAGATTTTATTTATGAAAAGTATAATAACAACACTAATTGGATTGACGAGACGCAACAAGATGGTTTTTATCAAGACTATCATTTCAGAATGCGTGGTGGTGACGATGTTTCCAAGTATCTGTTTTCGATTGGTTATCTGGGGAACGAAGGTGTTATGACGGGCAATGCTCTGACACGTCTGAGCGCACGTTTTAACCTCGATTACAACATAACGAATTCATTGGTGTTTGGTAGTTCCCTTTCCTTTTCGCAAGTGAATCTGAATCAAAACCATCAATTGAATTCTGATTACAATACACTGTTGCTCTCCATGAAGAAATCGCCGATTACTACTCCGTATATTCAGTCAAATGCTGTACCTGGTTTGACGGAAGGCGGTGTAAATACACCGGTACTTGAAGATCAGGATATTTTTGGTTTGCGCAACAATGTGGGTGATGGTACTTCTGCAGAAAACAGTGGACTGAACAACCCTGCTGCAATTTCAAGAGGTGCTTATCGTAATGAGTATCTTTCCAATGCAATGGCAGGAAAAGTATCCCTTGATTATACGGTTTCTGATTTCAAATTCAGACTGGCGTTAGGTTTGGATAATCGTACCGAACAGACTATCGTATTTATTCCGGAAAGAGGATTTGCGACTGTTGGAGATAAATACAGAACCTCTATTCAAGGCTATTATGACAATATGCTCATTGATACACAGTTTGATGTTACGTACCACAAACGTTTCAACTATGTGCATGATTTTAGTGCCAAAGCCGGTATGCAATTACTGAATAATAATCTTCAGTATCGTTATGGTCGTACCTACAATGCTGCCAGTGATTATTATACACTGCTCAGCGGAAACAGGGACTCTATTTCTTCCCGTTCTGATGTATGGAGATTACTTGGTATGTATGGTACATTTAATTATGTCTATTACGATCGTTATATCCTGAATGCAACAGCTCGTGTGGATGCTTCTTCTCGTTTTGGAGCGAAAACAAAAGCGATTCTTTTCCCGGCGATCGGAGCGGCATGGAGAATTGATCGCGAAGATTTCCTTCGTAATTCTTCTGTAATCAATGAATTAAAGTTGAGAGTAAGTTATGGTTTGACCGGAAATGATAATATTGGTAACTATTATGCCAAACTTCTTTACCAACCTTCAAATTACAAGGATCTTGGTGGTTTTTCAATCAAAAATCTCGCGAATGAGAATCTTAAACCTGAAATAAACAGAGAATTCCAAGCAGGTCTTGACTGGGGTTTGTTGGGTAATAAGATTACAATGTCAGTGGATTATTTTAATACAGTCAATTCAAATATGATTGTATTCAATAACATCAAACAGACAGCCGGTATATCAGGAGCTTATATGAATGTTGGTGAAAATACAAACAAAGGTCTGGAAGCCGGTATGAACTTTGCTTTCAAAACAGGACAAGTAAAATACAATTTGGGTGCGACTTTTGCGATGGTGGATACGAAGGTGACAAAAATGCCTTCTGCAACACCTTATATTGAGAATACCTATCAGGGAGTATTTACTGCACGTGCTCAGGAAGGGCAGGCTTTAGGTTCGTATTATGGATATCAGACGGACGGAGTATATGCTACTTCTGCAGATTTGATTTCTGTTAAAGGCACGAAGATTGTCAATGGCAAGAATGAGAAAAATCAGAATGTGTACGAACCCTTCCAGGCTGGTGATGTGAAGTTTGTCGATCAGAATAAAGATGGTGTTATCAACGAAGCTGATAAAGTATTCCTTGGAGATCCTAATTCTGATTATTATGGAAGTTTCAAGGGAAATATTTCCTATAAGGGCTTTGCTTTAAGCGCCTTGGTAGACTATCAAATTGGTCGCGATATTGTAAATGGTTTGCGTTACGAACTTGAAAGCCAGTCCGGCTATTCTAATCAAACTATAGCCGTAAATCGCAGATGGAGACAGGCAGGTGATGTGACAGATATGCCAAGACTTTCTTACGGTGACCCTTCAGGAAATAATCGTTTCTCTGACCGCTGGATTGAAGATGGTTCTTTTGTTCGACTGAGAAATATAACTTTAAGTTATGACTTACCAACTAGCCTGACTAAAAAAGCTTATTTGAAAACAGTGACTTTCTTTGTAACCGGAGAAAACTTGCTGACATGGACCAAATATACCGGATTGGATCCTGAATTCAATAGCTTGAATGATGGGCTTCTCTATGGTGTGGATGGTGGATCAATGCCTGTGACACGCAGTTATTCTGCAGGTATAAGAATTGGATTGTAATACATAAATAGTAAAGACACATGAAAGAATTTATAACAAAAATACAGTATGCGATCTTGCTCGCACTAATTGTAGTAATGCCTTCTTGCTCTGATGCAATAGACATAGATCCGGAGGATGCGCTGACGCAGTCTGAGATTTACAATGACTACAAAGACATGTTTACAATCAAACTGGGATTGTATGATATCATGCAGGATTTGGTAGAACAGTCGTTCGTTTTGGGAGAGTGCCGGGGTGACCTCGTAACAAGTGGACCCGGAGCGAAAGGGCAATATTCAGATGTGGCAGAGTTTCTGGACAATAACGTATCAAAGGATAATAAATATATCGATTGGTCCGGTTACTATCACTTGATCAACCAATGTAATGATGCATTAGTAAAATATCCTATCCTGAAGCTGAAACAGCCCAAACTGGAAACAGATGTGGATATGTCTGCTATTTACAAACACATTGTAGGAGAAACATTATGGCTGAGAGCATGGGCTTACTTCAAACTCGTTCAGAATTGGGGAGATGTACCTTTTTATACCGAACCTATTTATACTGTAGAGCAGTCTGATTTGGCTAAATATAATACGCCGGTATCTCAGGACTCAATCCTGAACCAACTGGAACGCGACCTTTCGTATTCATTCCGTAATTGTGAGTTTAACTGGGGATGGGCGAATCTCCCGACTCTCTGGAATCATGAAACTGTAAATATGTGCGCCGTGGTAAATTTGTACACGGATGTACTGATGTACAGACAAAAGTATCAAAAGGCGTGGGATGTAGCTTCAAAGATTGTTATTGGAGGCTATACTTCTTCTTTCAATGAAGATTTTCACGGGTCTTTTAATATTTCTACGAATAAGTTTACATGGGTGGGTGGAGAAGAGAACCCATGGTTTAGAGCGATGTTTAGGTATGCTAACGAAAACCAAGGTGGCTATTTTACTGAAGAAGGTCTGGTATTAGCGTTCAGTATTGAAGGTAGTTCGTTTACAACAGAGAGACATCCATTGACAGCCTGGACCAACAACCGGTACAGTGATAATGGACTTTATGTTGTTAAACCTTCTTATCCGAGTATCCAGTTATTTATGAAACAAGACGATCAGGTGCGTGGAAATTATGGTTCCTATTTGTTGGATGATAAGTACAGAGCGGGTGCTGTTGATACTATTATTTGGAAATATGTTGGTTTGGAGTGTTTCAGAGAAGCAGGTAGTGCTTCTTCTGATACTGAAGCAAACACATCAGGCAAATCTGTTGTTGTTTCTTCTATCACACGCCGTGGCATCAATCGCTCTCTGGGTTATGGTAATATCAATGTGTACCGTACGGCCGGTCTGTGGTTACGAGCTGCTGAAGCAGCTAATCGTGTCGGTTTGAGTACGACTGCTGTTACTTTGATGAATGAAGTGCGTAACCGTGTAGGTGTAGGTGCTTCAACTGTAAAACAAAATGCATCTGTTGAAGATATTGAAAATGCATTGATTGAAGAAAGAGCTTTAGAGCTTGCCTATGAGGGTGAACGTTGGTATGATCTTGTATCTGTTGCCGTTCGTCGTAACGACCCTAATTATTTGATTGATAAAGTAGTAGCAAAGGTCCCTCAGGCTGAACAAGCAGCTATAAGAGCTCGTCTTCAATATCAAAAGAATGAAGCTCTTGGATTGGGCACTTCTGACGATCCAATGTACTGGTGGAAGTTACCAAGACCTGCAGTTTACCGAAATGATTAATAATAGTACGACCAAAATCGATAAGATATGAAAAAGATTTTTTTAGTAGCATCGATACTTTTCGCGGGTATCTATATGACAGGTTGTAAATCTGACATAGTGTATGATCGTCTTGACGGAGATAAGACAAATAATCTTGATACGACGACTATCAATGAAAAAGCAAAGGATACGGCTGGTATTGAACTGTTTGTATCCGATAAGTACCTGATCCTCGATGGTAAGGAGGAGCGTTTCCTGTATTATTCAGCCAAAGCAGGTATGCTGGCTGTCAACAGTGTGCTCCTTCCTGAGAGTGACAACCCGGCTTTACCACCGGATTCATTACCGTTCAATGCTTCTTTTGAGAACCCGGGCTTTGTAGCAGCGTGCCGACTTGCAGATGTATCTGATGGTAATTTCTATTACGGATATACGACTGCTTCCGCAGTTAATGATACATCTGTAGTTGTCATGGGAGAGAAACGTGTAAACGAAAAATACACCAACGACTACAGTGATAATTACATCATCACTCAAAAAGTGGGTTCCGGCAAATTTGTATATAGCAACGTATTCCGCTACGCCCCTTATGGCGTTCAATACCTGTATGATACGAATCCTTCTGTCGGGTCAGATGGCAAGCAAACTATCTTAGCCAAAACGAATACAGGATTAATAGTAGGTCATTACGATGCGGCAGCAGATACTGTAAACTGGGATCATTATCCAAAAGCTTTTGAAGCACTCAACGATTCAAATAAAGCGGGTGCTCGTTTCTATCAGTTGACGCCTCCTCAGATTGCATACAACTCCAAATTTGGGTTTATGATGTTTATGGGAAGTCAGCTTGACCTGGCAACAACAAAGCCGGGTTTTATTCTGTCAATTGATCCGACAAACGGAAAGATTACTGAAGCGTTGAGAGACTGGGCTCCGAGATATACTCAAGGATATCTTGATACTTTAGGCGCTTTGATTACTGATCGTATTCCATTACTTTCCAATGTTATCATCTACACATTTGAGGACGATACCTTTGCTGCTGATTCATTGGGAGGACTTCCTGCCGGAAGTATGCTTATGTTTGGTTATAACAAGGATAAGATTTACCAGTCTTACTACCGTTACAAGGTCGGAGACAAAATCTCTGACATTAAGTTTGAGCTCGGGTATCTGGCAAATGTGGAAGGAACAACCACAAAACATAGTCCTGTTAACATTATCATTAATCCTTATACTAATAGGATCGAGATGGTGCATTCCACACCTTTCCTTATGGAGTTGTATAGTATGAGTGTTGCTGACTTTGTGAATACAGACCTGCTTGCAGGCCGGAAGAGATGGGCGAGAGAATGCATTCTGTTAGACCGTGATATCTCTATCCGCGGTACAGGTATGTATCCACTGGGTGGAATTATCAATATGGAACGCACAGTTTACAGTTCTTATATGAGTACTGTGGAAAAGGTGCCTGTACAACATGATGTTTTATTGCGTCCGGGTGTACAACGTATATTCTTCTGCTGTGGAAATGAGTATCCTGCTCGTGTAGCTGTATTTGAGTTGACTCGTTCGCTCGATACCGAAGCTTTCAAAACCTGGGTTACTAATAAGCGTGCTTATATAGAAGCACAATC
>DATCIB010000115.1:0-15850 GCA_036508045.1 Bacteroidales bacterium | reverse complement strand
GTAGAAGTGCTGCCGGAAGTCTTCAGACTTGTGCCATCCTGATAAAGATACCCGTCGCGCTGGTTGCGGATCAGGAAAGTCTGGTCTTTTTCAATGACCGGGTTCTGGATATATTCATAACTCTTATTGAACGAGATCTTTGACTTTGTGTCGCGATACACTTCGCCCGCAGGCGTCAGCGAACCGTCGCCATCACGGATCACACGCCGCCAGTCTTCTACCCAGTTATAGATGGAGTAGCGTTCGAAATAATCAGTACTTTCCATCGCATCAAGAATGTAGGTGATATCTTTCTTCTGTTCAGCTTCCGTTTTATTGCCCCCTTCTGTGGTCCAGTTCGCACCATTGTTCCATTCTGTGGCCCATAATGGGCGATGGGTATTATTATATGCATCACTAAAGAAGCTAGTCCAGTTACTTTTTTCCCAACCGCCATAATAGGCGTGCAGTGCGACAAAGTCCACCCGATAGTTGCGATGCTCACACTCCCGCATAAAGGTAAACAATCCATTGTACATGCTGGCATAAGCCGGTGAGCCAACTCTTAATCCGGATGCCATCATGCTTGGCCATCCGTTAATCATTTCCTGCATGGACATGTCAGCCTGATTGGTCTGATCCGGTTCGTTATACCCAAGCACATGGTTCAGGCCTGTCTGGTTATTCACGTCACCGTAAGGAAACCAATCGGACTTACCGGTCACCATGGCGGTAAAATCCTTGTTCAGGGACCGCAGCGAACTGCCCGGTCCCCAAGTGTAAAACCAGCTTACCTTCAGTTTCTCATGATTATCCTCACTTCCATTGCAATAGCCTTTCTTGGTCGTATATCTCCAGGGAAATACCCGGACAAAGGAGACAGTCTTATCCAACTCAATAGGCATCTTGTTGACGACAATATCGTTGTCCGTTGCGATATATACCCGACTACTTCCTGTACCGTTTGATGACTCTGCAAAGGTTGCCATATAACCCTTTTTCAAAACAAAAGAAGAAATCCCGTTGTCAAAGGCACCCAAAAGTGTTGATGTATAATACGTTTCCGGTACCAACTCTTTGGATTCGCCTTTGCGATTGATGTCATTGTAAACAGTAAGTGCTGCAAATGACGTTCCTTGAGGGATGACTACGGTACCTTCGCCATACATCTCCACTCTGACATTATTATTAATCGTAGCTCTGCTGCCATTAACTGTTATCTTGCTGAGCAGACCAAAGACTGTAAGCGGACGAATGCTGTCAAAAAAGAGCCATGCATCTTCCGAGTTGAGCGCTACTGTACTTTTTACCAATGGAGATGTGGGATACGTGAAATGCAGTTCGCCGTTACCTTCAAGGGTATAATCACGATTCATCGCTGCCGTGTGCCTGATGATTGTGTCTTCGCCGACTGTGATGGCACTCCGTACGTCAACAACCATCGCTTCACTGTCTTTGATAGAAGCACATCTGACATTCGGGTCACTGTTGATCGTTATATCGTCCAAATAGATTGTCCCGGCTGTCTTTGGCAGGAACTTGATACCTTGAATGTAAACAACCTTATTGAGTGGAAAAACCATCTCGACCCATTGGTTTTGATAGGCTACATTATAGGATTCATCCCCATAGATCCTGCTGGATGTCATACTTATCGCGCTTACCGTAAATTGGGTGCCAGGAGTGTAAACCTTCACATGCAGGTAAAACTCCGTTGAAGGCTGAATCTTCTTGAAAGAGAGAGTGACTCCTTTATCTGCCACGTCATTTCCCGTGATTTGAATCTTCAGCACTTTGGAAGATTTGTTTAGTTTGGTATTTTCCGGATTATCGGCACTGGAGAATGTGACAGCCATTTCTCCCGGATCAACTGAAATAGAATCAATATTGCTGTTCTCAAAATCAACTATTGGAAGGATGTTCGCTTTGCCGGAAAAGGTATTGACAATTATCAAAGCAATACCTATAAACAATACTTTCGTGTTCATGACAAGATAAGATTATAGTTTCTAATAGTTTATTCGTTTCATCAGTTTCAGAAAGGTAGTACTTGCTGACTGCAAAGATAATTGTTGTTTTTGAAAGACAAAATAAATAGGGTGCAATTATTACACTTAATAAAAGGGCTCAAAAAAGAAACCCCGGCACTTTCCTTTTCGGAAAAGCCGGGGCTCTCAATAAAGTAACGGATTCTGATCAGCTCTGGAAAGTAGCTTTCAGGAATTCACGATTCAAACGAGCGATATTGCTGATAGAGATTCCTTTCGGGCACTCAGCTTCGCACTGACGTGTATTGGTACAGTTACCAAAACCTACTTCATCCATCTTGGCAACCATCGCTTTCGCCCGAGCTGCAGCTTCAACGCGTCCCTGTGGAAGTAAAGCCAGCTGGCTTACTTTAGCAGAGACAAACAACATCGCCGAACCGTTCTTGCAGGCAGCAGCACAAGCACCGCAGCCAATACAAGAAGCTGAGTCCATAGCTTCGTCCGCATCTATCTTTGATATTGGAGTTGAATTGGCATCAGGAATACCTCCTGTATTTACATTCACATAACCGCCGGCCTGGATGATTTTGTCATAGGCATTGCGATCTACCATCAGGTCTCTGATAACAGGGAAACCTGCAGAACGCCACGGCTCAATGGTGATTGTCTCGCCATCCTTGAACTTACGCATGTGCAACTGACAAGTTGTAACCTGAGTATCTGGTCCATGAGGATGTCCGTTGATATACAAACTGCACATTCCACAGATACCTTCGCGGCAGTCGTGGTCAAAGGCAATAGGTTCTTCCCCTTTGTTAATCAGTTGCTCATTCAGAATATCCAGCATTTCAAGGAAAGAGCAGTCTGTAGAGACCTTGTCCAGTTTATATGTCTGGAATCCTCCCTGTGCTTTCGGACCTTTTTGACGCCAGATCTTAAGCGTGATATTTAGTGTCTTTTCCATTGTGATTCCTCTTTAATTATGATTTGTAATTTCTTGTTTGACGGTGAATGAACTCGTAAGTCAGATCTTCTTTGATCATCTCAGGAGTCTTGTCGTCACCTGCGAATTTCCAGCAAGATGCATAAGCATAGTGTTCGTCATCACGCAGAGCTTCACCTTCCGGTGTCTGGTATTCTTCGCGGAAGTGGCCACCACAAGATTCATTACGGTTCAAACTATCTAAAGCCATCAGTTCGCCAATTTCCATGAAGTCGGAGAGACGCAGTGCTTTGTCAAGCTCGGTATTAAAATCATTCTTATCACCGGGAATTAACAAATCGCTCCAGAATTTCTTTTTCAGTTCGGCTAACTTCTTTAAGCCAATCCCCAAGCCTTCTTTGGTACGACCCATGCCTACATAGTCCCACATGATGTGTCCAAGCTCTTTGTGAAGAGTGTCAACAGAGCTCTTACCCTTGATATTCATCAGTTTGCTGATCTTATCATTCACAGCCTTCTCGGCTTCGTTGAATTCTTTCAGGTCTGTACTGAAACGTGGCACCTGAATCTGGTCAGCCAGATAGTTTTGAATCGTGTAAGGGAGGATGAAATAACCATCTGCCAAACCTTGCATCAAAGCGGATGCTCCCAGACGGTTTGCACCGTGGTCAGAGAAGTTGGCTTCACCGATTGCAAACAAGCCTTCTACATTCGTCATTAGTTCGTAATCCACCCAAAGACCACCCATCGTATAGTGGACAGCCGGATAGATCATCATTGGTGTTTCGTATGGATTCTCATCCATGATCTTCTCATACATCTGGAACAAGTTACCATAACGAGCTTCAACAACATCTTTACCCAGACGGTTGATCGCTGCGGAGAAATCCAGGAATACAGCCAGACCGGTAGTATTTACGCCGAAACCGGCATCGCAGCGTTCTTTAGCTGCACGTGAAGCCACGTCGCGGGGCACCAGGTTACCAAATGCAGGATAACGTCTTTCCAGGTAGTAGTCACGATCCTCTTCTTTAATGTCTGCACCTCTCATCTTACCTGCACGGATTGCTTCTGAATCTTCTTTTTTCTTCGGAACCCAGATCCGTCCGTCATTACGAAGAGACTCTGACATTAAAGTCAGTTTGGATTGGAAGTCACCATGCTGTGGAATGCATGTCGGGTGAATCTGCGCGTATGCAGGGTTAGCAAAGCAAGCTCCTTTGTGGTAGCACTGTATAGCAGCGGATCCATTGGATGCCATGGCATTGGTTGAAAGGAAGAATGTGTTTCCGTATCCACCGGTAGCGATTACTACGGCATGAGCAGAGAATCTTTCAATCTTACCGGTGATCAGGTTGCGAGCGATAATACCGCGGGCACGACCATCTATGAGGACAACATCCAACATCTCACGGCGAGTGAACATTTTAACGCTGCCTTTATTGACCTGACGGCTCAGTGCTGAGTATGCACCTAATAACAACTGTTGACCGGTTTGTCCTTTTGCGTAAAAAGTACGGGATACCTGAGCTCCACCGAATGATCGGTTGTCCAGTAATCCGCCGTATTCACGTGCGAAAGGAACCCCTTGAGCTACACACTGGTCGATAATGCTACCGGAAACTTCAGCCAAACGGTGTACGTTTGCTTCACGTGCACGGTAGTCACCGCCTTTGATCGTATCGTAGAAAAGGCGATAGACGCTATCGCCATCATTTTGATAGTTTTTTGCTGCATTGATACCACCTTGTGCGGCAATAGAGTGTGCGCGGCGTGGTGAATCCTGAATACAGAAGTTGAGTACATTGAATCCAAGTTCTCCGAGGGATGCGGCAGCAGAACCACCAGCTAATCCGGTACCCACAACAATAATATCCAAACGGCGTTTGTTAGACGGGTTTACCAACTTCTGGTGTGCCTTATAATTTGTCCACTTTTCGGCCAACGGACCGGCAGGGATTTTTGCATTAAGTTCAGCCATAATCTAAATTAATATTTAAAAGGTTACAAAGTTAAGCTGGACAGCAACCGCTGCAGCAAAATGATTTGATAAGGAAGAAGATTGGAACGAGGGCAAATCCAATTGCGATGATTGTAGCCACGATGTTAGATATACATCTAAGACGTGAGAACCAGATCTTACCGTCCCAGCCGATTGTCTGGAATGCACTCCAGAATCCATGAGTAAGGTGGAACCACAAAGCACCTAGCCAGATTACATAAAGGGCTACATACAGAGGTTGTCCAAAGAAATACTGAATCAGCGCCGCTCCATCAGAAGGAGTTACCATAACTCCACCGGCAGAGACTTCCTCAAGACCCATCAGTTCGGCAAACTGCATTTTGTACCAGAACTGAGTAAGGTGCAGACAAAGGAATCCGATGACGATGAGACCGAGTACAAACATGTTTCTGGAAGCCCATTCCACTTCTTTTGGTTTTGCATTGACGGCATATTTGATGGATCCGCGAGCTTTTTGATTTTGAAGAGTCAGGATGATTGCCACGATAATGTGGATTACAAATCCTCCTGCCAAAGCCAATGAAGCAACAAGGGCATACCAATTAGCGCCGAGGAATTCACAGATCATGTTGTAACCCTCAGTAGAGAATACTGCTACCAGGTTCATAGACATGTGAAACAACAAAAACAGGATAAGCATAAGCCCGGTGATGCTCATCACAAATTTCTTGATGATCGATGTGTTCATCAAGCTTGGAGCCGAATCATTTTTCGCCATAAGATTTGAATTAATGTTTTGAATTTTTAGTAATGAAAGTGCAAAAGTAGCAGATTTACGTCACACATACAAATGAATAAAGAAATATTTCCATATTCTATCTCTCTTTCCGGAGCATCTTTTGTTCCGGTGTGATCTTGTGAGTCGAACCGGATGAAGATGTCACCGGAATGCTTACTCTCTCATCAGGAAAGCAGCAAAGTCGTTGTACTCTTTACCCATTGATACAGATTGTTTCGTTCCTTTCATGAAAGACTGCAACTTGACCGGAATTTCAATAGACTGTCCAAGAATGGCATCTACTTTTTCCTTGAATTTGGCAGGATGAGCCGTTTCGAGGAACACACCGGTTTCACCCTTTTTGAGTCCGTCGAGGAGCCCTTGGATGCCGCAAGCACCATGAGGATCACATACATATCCGTAGGTATTAAATACCGATTGCATGGTGCCGGCTATCTGTTCGTCCGTATACATGTAGCCGCTGATCTCTTTGCAGATTTCTTTGTGAGAATGCTGGTACAGGTCGATTACCCGGGCAAAATTGCTGGGGTCGCCTACGTCCATAGCATTGGCAAGCGTTGCAACAGAAGGACGCGGAGAATAGATGCCTGACTGAAGGTATTTGTAGAAAATGTCGTTACGGTTGTTGGATGCAATGAAACGTTTCACAGGCAACCCCATTTTCTTTGCAAACAATCCGGCAGTGATATTGCCGAAGTTGCCACTTGGTACACAGATAGCCATATTATCAGCCTTCCCGGCTCTTACCAGTTGGGCATACGCATGAAAATAGTAGAAAGACTGCGGCAGGAAACGAGCTACATTGATAGAATTGGCAGAAGTAAGATTCATCTTTTCATTCAATGTCTCATCCATAAAAGCACTCTTCACCAGTCGCTGACAATCGTCAAAGGTCCCATCGATCTCTATGGCGGTAATGTTTTGTCCGAGGGTTGTAAATTGTTTCTCCTGGATATCGCTGACCAATCCCTTTGGATAAAGCACATAGACGTGAATACCTTCCACGCCGAGGAAGCCATTGGCGACCGCGCTTCCTGTATCACCCGAAGTAGCAACGAGTACATTGACATCCTTTTGTCCTTGTTTGCGGATAAAGTGACCCAGCAGACGGGCCATGAAACGTGCGCCTACATCCTTGAATGCCAGTGTCGGACCGTGAAAGAGTTCGAGAGAATAGATCGAATCTGTGACTTGAACCAATGGAATCTCAAAGTTCATTGTATCATAAACAATCTCTTTCAGGGTTTCCTTTTCGAGATCTTCACCAAAGAAGGCATTGGCTACTTCATAGGAAATCTCCTGGAGTGAAAGGGTACCAATGTTTTTAAAGAAAGAATCTGGAAGCATATGAATATATTCCGGCATGTACAAACCTTTATCCGGAGCCAATCCTTTGACTACTGCTTCTTGAAGCGTAGCCTTTGGCGCTTTACCATTTGTGCTATAGTAGTTCATATTGTTCGATAGTTATTTAAAAAGTTCTTTGATAAACTGATCTTCCTTGAGCAGACCATACGCTCCGTCAGCAGCGCTGAACTCATCAAAAGCCATGACACCATCCGCTTTCACCCCGGGTTTGTAAATGACAAAGGGAATGGGCTCGGCTGTGTGGGTACGTGTAGCGATAGGCGTCGGGTGGTCGGGTAGCAGTGCGATCGCAACCGGTTCCTCCCATTTTGCAAGTTCTTCCAAAAGCGGCTTGACGACCCGTTGGTCCAGGTCGGTGATCGTTTTTTTCTTTAGCTCCAGACTTCCTTCGTGTCCTGCTTCATCACTCGCCTCGATATGCAGGTACACGAAATCGTGATCTTTGAGTGCCTCCAAAGCTGCTTTCACCTTATTTTCATAATTGGTGTCATACAATCCGGTCGCTCCTTCTACTACGATGACATCCAGTCCGGCATAGACTCCGATCCCACGTATCAGATCAACAGCAGAGATGACTGCACCTTTACCGATGCCATACAGCTCCTTCATGGTTTTCATCATCGGTTTGTATCCCGGCGACCAGGGCCAGATCGAATTGGCGGGATCTTTTCCTTCCGCAATTCTCTTCCTGTTGACAGGATGGTCGGGGAGGATCTCCATCGAACGTCGTATTAATGTGCGCAACAAATCAGCCGTATCTTCAGCCTCCGGTTTGGTGGCTTTGGGTAAAAGTGGCTCAAAAGGATGAAGTGGAACATCGTGCGGTGGGACACAATCCACCGCTTTATTACCTCCTTTTATGACCAGTAAGTGGCGATATGATACTCCTGTGTGAAAATAAACACGGTCGCTTCCGAGTTTCTCATTCAGAAAGGATATAAGTTGATCCGCCTCTTCCGTATGAATATGTCCGGAAGAGTGGTTTTTGAGAATAGAGCCCTCCATACAAATGAGGTTGCAGCGCATCGCCATTTCTCCCTCTTTTAGTTCGACTCCCATGCTTGCAGCTTCCAATACACCTCTTCCTTCATAGACCCGGTTCAGATCATAACCAAGGATAGACATGTTGGCGATTTCGCTTCCGGGATGAAAACCGGCGGGCACAGTGGTCAAACGTCCATTGCATCCCATAGAAGCCAGGCGATCCATGGCAGGAGTCGGCAGATATTGCAATAATGTTTTATTGCCAAGGGAGGCAATAGGCTCATCAGCCATACCGTCTCCCAATATGATTATATATTTCATCGTAAGTTCTCCTTCACTATTATCGGATATTGGCAATACTGATAATATCAGCAAAGACTCCGGCAGCGGTAACACTGGCACCGGCTCCATATCCTTTAATGATCATAGGATAATCTTTGTAACGCTCTGTAGTGATCAGAATGATATTGTTGCTTCCTTCCAAATCATAGAACGGATGAGCACTGTCTACTTCGGTGAGACCGACTGAACAGGTGCCGTTTTCCATTTTGGCAACGAAACGCCAGCGTTTCTGGTCTTTCTCAAGCACTTTACGTTTCTCTTCGAATTCAGCATCCATTTCCTGAATGTTACTCCAGAAGTTGTCCAGAGAACCTTCAAAATATTTCTCAGGAACAAACAACTTTTTGATTACATCATCCTGCTCGATTCTTAGGCCGGATTCGCGGGCAAGAATCACAAGTTTGCGGATCACATCCTTACCACTCAGGTCAATGCGTGGATCCGGCTCGGAATAACGGGCTTCCATTGCCATACGGATGGTCTTGCTGAACGGTATCTCCGCACTGATCGTATTGAAGATATAATTCAATGTTCCGGAAAGTACAGCTTCGATCTTTGTAATCACATCACCACTGTTAATCAGGTCATTGATCGTATTAATGATCGGAAGTCCGGCCATTACATTTGTCTCAAAGAGATATTTGACACCTTTGCGGCGAGCGATCTCTTTCAGTTCGACGTAATTGGAATATGCGGATGAGGCGGCAATCTTATTCGCTGCAACGACAGAGATATTATGAGAGATCAAAGCTTTATACAGAGAGGCTATTTGCCCACTTGCCGTACAGTCGATGAAGACGGAGTTAAATATATTCATTTCCAGCACCTCTTTCTGAAGTATTTCCGGAGAACTCATAATTCCTTCCTTTTTCAGTCTCTCTTTGTATGTTTTCAAGTCAATCCCGTTGCGGTCAAAGAGAGCAATTTTGTCATCAGCTATACCAACGACATTCAATTTCAAACCGTTTTTCGCCATCAGTTTGGGTTGTTGCATACAAATTTGCTCCAGCAAACTGCCACCGACTGTTCCTATTCCACAGAGAAAGAGGTTTAGTACCTGATATTCGGATAGAAAGAACGAATCGTGGATGACGTTCAGAGTCTTACGAAGATGATCTCTGGCTACTACAAAAGATATATTTGTCTCAGAAGCTCCCTGAGCACAAGCAATCACATTGATGCCGTTACGGCCCAAAGTACCAAAGAGTTTTCCGGCAATACCGGGAGTATGTTTCATATTCTCTCCGACAATAGCAACTGTCGCCAGGTTGCCTTCCGGTTTAATATCGTTAATCTCACCATGTGTCATCTCTGCGGCAAACTCTTCTCTGAGGACTTTTGTTGCCAGTTCGGCGTCGGCATCACTGACACCGATGGAGGTTGTATTTTCAGAAGATGCCTGAGAGACTAAGAAGACGCTGATCCCTGCTTTTGCAAGGGTCTTGAATATACGATAATTCACACCGATGACACCACACATTCCTAATCCTTGTATCGTGATCAGAGTCGTGTCGTTGATGGATGAAATACCTTTGATTGACTTTTCATTGCGATTTTCTTTGTCTTTATTAATAAAGGTACCCTTTGCTCCGGGATTAAAAGTGTTCTTTATCAAAATAGGAATATTGCTATGAAAAGCCGGATAAATCGTTGGAGGATAGATCACTTTAGCACCGAAGTTGCAGAGTTCCATCGCTTCCACAAAAGTAAGATGGTCAATCGTATAAGCCGTTGAGATCACCTTTGGATCAGCCGTCATGAATCCGTCCACATCGGTCCATATTTCCAAACCGTCTGCTTGCAGAGCTGAAGCAATCAGTGCGGCTGTGTAGTCAGAGCCACCTCTCCCGATGTTCGTTACTTCACCATCTTCCTGGCTGCTTGAGATGAACCCGGGTACAACTGCTACTTTGGGTAGTTGTGTGAATGCTTTTTGTATCTGGGCAAAAGTCTCATCCATGTTAACCACATGTTTGTTGAACTGTTTGCTAGTCTTGATAAATTGTCGTGCATCAAACAAGACAGCCTCATTGATTACTTTACTGATGATATAACTGGAAAGACGTTCGCCATAACTTACGATTGTATCTGACGTTTTCGGGGACAAGTCTTTGATAAGATACACACCTTTGAAGATGTTTCCCAGTTCATCAAGTAAAGAAAGAGCGTGACAGGTCACTTCATCTTTCAACTGTTTTTCTGAGATCACACCGCTGATAACGTTGATGTGGCGCGTGACGATCTCAAGATGTTCTTTCTCGTAGGAGATATCTCCCTGTGCTGCAAGTTTGGAGGCGTAAATCAACTTATCCGTGATGCCACCTAATGCAGATACGACAACGATTACCGGCTGATAATTCTCAGCTTCAACTATCTTCTTAACACTCAAAATACTGTCTGCGGAACCTACGGATGTTCCGCCGAATTTTAAAACCTTCATAAGGGTAAATTATTAATAATAAAAATGGATAGTTTCCCAGAAGTTGCAAATGTAATCAAAAAGAAAGAACCCCCTTCATACTTGAAAGTTAAATTCAAGAAAAGGGGGCTATTCTGCTGCTTTTTGCTCTGGTAATTACCAGATATGTGCCCGCTTTTCTTTTGGATAATACATCGGATCTGCCTCTTTAATGTCAAACGCCTTATAGAAAGCGTCAATTTCAGGCAACGTGCCATTTACGCGCCATCTTCCCATGGAGTGCGAATCAGTCTTTATACGGCGAAGGAGCTCCTCATCACGGATATTCTCCGCCCAGATAAATGCGTAAGAGAGGAAGAATTGCTGTTGTGGAGTGAATCCGGCAATTGCCTGATCCTTTCCGGATTCTTTCAGAGTCTTCTGCAATGCATTGTATGCAATAGTCAATCCGCCGTAATCCGCGATATTTTCTCCGAGCGTCAGGGTGCCGTTTGCATGGACTGAATCGACGATGGTGATTGCATTGAAATTATCTTCGATAACCTTAGCACGTTCCTGAAACTTTTTCGAATCTTCGGCAGTCCACCATTCTTTCAGGTTTCCATTCTTGTCATACTTTCGCCCCTGATCGTCAAATCCATGCGTCATTTCATGACCGATTACCACACCGATAGCTCCATAATTGACTGCATCGTCAGCCTTCGGATCAAAGAAAGGAGGTTGCAGGATTGCTGCCGGGAAGCAAATCTCGTTAGTCGCAGGATTATAGTATGCGTTGACAGTCTGAGGTGTCATCAGCCATTCGTCTTTATCAATCGGATGATTCAGCTTGGATACGTTATAGGCCTGTTCAAATGCGGAAGAACGCTTCATGTTGTCCCAATAGGAATCGAGTTGGATATTCAGAGTCGAGTAATCTCTCCATTTGCCCGGATAGCCTATTTTTACATAGAAAGTATGTAGCTTCTCCATCGCTTTTTGCTTCGTTGAATCTCCCATCCAATCCAGTCCCATGATTCGTTCTCCCAGAGATTTCTGAAGTTTTCCGACAAGGTCAAGCATTTTTTCTTTTGAAGGAGCAGGAAAGTAGCGTTCCACATACATTTTGCCTACGGCCTCACCCAATACATTGTTTACGCTTCCTACCACCCGTTTCCAACGTGGCAACAATTCTTTACTGCCGGATAGCACTTTATCGTAAAACTCAAAATTGTTGTTTACAAAGTCATCACTCAGGAAAGGGGATGCGTTACAGATGATGCTCCAGCAAAGATAACTTTTCAGAACGTCCAGAGATGTGTTATTGATGATGTTACTGACCTCGCTTATCGGCTTTGGCTGACCAATATTCAGAGAGTCAACCTGCCCCATTCCTTCCTGCGCAAACAATGAAGGCCATTGTAGGGCAGGAGAAAGTTCCTGTAATTGAGCTATCGTTTGCTTATGGTAGTTCTGATATGGGTCACGCAGCTCCACACGTGAGAGTGCTGCTTTAGCCAAGGCGGTTTCGATTGCCATGACATTTTTTGCTTCAGCGCTCGCCATTTCTTCAGAGATTCCACACAACGTCATCCCTTTTTCAACCATTCTGAGATACTGAGCACGAATGTTTTGTGTTGTTTCATCTTGCAAAAGATAGTAATCCCTGTCGCCCATGTTGAAACCTCCCTGTACGAGGTGAAGAATGTTCATCGAACTGTTCATATCATCTGCATAGACATACAGAGAGAAGAAAGGATAGATGCCATATTTGTTCATCTCCACTATCTTATCAACTATCTGACTTTTTTGAGTGATCGCACGGATGGATTGCAAATCATTGATAATCGGAGCAGCGCCTTGTTTGTTAAGCAGGACACTATCCATTCCCAAACTGTATAGATCACCAATCTTTTGAGGAATCGTACCCTGCTCGTTTTTTACAGTAGCCATTTCCTCTATGAGCAGGCGGATTCGTTCCTCATTCTTTTCACGAAGTTCTTCAAAACCACCATAGCGGGAGTATTCCGGACGTAGAGGATGTGATTTCATCCATCCACCGCCTGCATATTGATAAAAGTTGTTATTGGCACTCACGGTTGTATCCATATTTGCGGGATTGAGCCCATGATCCGTCTCTTTCGTATTCGTACAAGCTATTGTCATAGTTGAAGCAGTAATGAGAAGTAATTTATTGAACGCATTCATACCCTTATTTTTCAATTGGTTAGTATTAAAAGCAAAAAAAGCACTTCAAGTGGGGTTGAAGTGCTTTGGTTTTGAGCCTCTTGTCGGATTCGAACCAACGACCCCGAGATTACAAATCACGTGCTCTGGCCAACTGAGCTAAAGAGGCAAGTGGGTAAGCTTACTACATCGCACCGCTACAACCGACTACCTTTGCTGCGATCAAGCCCTGGAGGATTTGAAGGGAGCTGGTCGTGTAGGACTTACCCGAGTGCAAAAGTACTCCATTTTTTTATTATGGCAAGTGCTTTCTGTAGTTTTTTGGAAAGAATTTGTTAACTGGTTGAGTGAGAGTGATGTTTAGAGCAACTTCTCTCTTAGTAATTGACCTTCTCATTCGATTCTTTCCACGCATTAAAAGCTTGCACAGCCTCCTCCCGAAGCAGCTCCTCTGAAGGACAGTCTCTTTTTGAAGACGGAAGGCTCAATTCCTCATAGATGTGCGCGTCATCAAATCCGGCAGCTTTGGCATCCTCTTTCGACCCTGCATAGTATATTTTATCCAGATGAGCCCAATAGATTGCCGAGAGACACATAGGACAAGGTTCGCATGAGGAGTAGATTTCACATCCTTCCAGACTGAAAGTACCCAACTTCCTGCAGGCCTCACGTATGGCATTGACCTCAGCGTGAGCAGTCGGGTCATGGTTTGCCGTGACCCGATTGACTCCTTCTGAAATAATAGTTCCATCTTTGACAATAACAGCTCCGAAAGGGCCTCCAGCATCTTTTATGTTTTGGATGGAGAGCTCTATGGCTCTACGCATGAATAGCTCTTTCTCTTTCATTATTCGTTTACAATCCATTCATGAATACCACTTGAATGTTTCTCCGGTAGTTGCACTTCGAGCTTTAGTGCATTTGTGGTTACCGGATTAAACTTCAATACATTGTATTTGTCTTTTTCGACACCATATGCTCCTTTGGTTGCTACTTCTGCAAATGAACCGTCAGTAGTCTTATATAGCAGTTTCCATTCTTTTGGCACGCGGCATCCGCCAGAGGGACCGTCGTCAAACCAGTAAACTTTCACTTCTGATACTTTTGTTGGTTTAGCAAAGTCGTACTGGATCCACTGTTTGCTGGCTTCTTCCGGCCACCAATGATAGTAGGGATTCTCATGATCATTGGAATTTACAGGATCGTACTGGTCTGTTATAGAAGAGAGTGCCGCTGTAGGCATGGAAGCAGTCACTTTGCTGGTCGAAGCAATCGACTGACGCGGTGTGGCCTTTACCTTCGTTATTTCGGTAGCAATCCATACTTCCATTTCCCCGTTTCCTCTGTTTGCCCATGCATAATAAGGGATAGCGGTAATTGTCTGTTTCGTCTCAACCCGTTTGCCTTTCTCATTCATCTTCACCGTATAACCATCAGTGGTAATTACTTGAACTCCCTCTAATAATTCACTTCGGAAAGAAGTCGCCAGTTTGGCGTTTTTAGGCAAGAGTATGTTCCGTACCTGTTGATTCTCATTGTCCGGCCATTCCAAACAGTATACGATAGGACCACGTTGCAAAGCAACTTTACCTTTATCAGCAAGAATCTTTTCATTGGCCATAATCCGGCGCGGCTCCATCGGAAGCATTACTTTTACAACATCACTCTTGCCCCAGTTACGACGAATGATAGCATAGCCGTTTTCAATCTTGAGATCGATCCTCTCATTATTTACATAGAGTTCGGTATTCTTTCTGCTTTTCTCGGCAAACTGGTAAAGATCGGAGGGAACTACTTCGTTACGCGCCCATCCCGGGATACGTATCGCAACATCGTAAGTTGCTGCTTTGTCACTTTTTAGCGTAATCTCCACGTTCCCGTCCCACGGATATTCTGTTTTCTGAGAAACAGCCAGCTGGACGTTGTCTAATTGAACAGAGGCTTCACTGTTGACAAATAAGTTGATATAGAGGCGGTCTTTACTTTTTGCATAGAAGTAACCCGGCACAGATGGAATGAAACGACAGATGTTGCTTGGACAGCAAGCGCAACCAAACCACTCGCTTCGTGCATGTTGACCTTTTGATTCCAGGGGATTGGGATAGAAGAAGTGATCTCCGGTCAGAGATACGCCGGATACAGTACCATTATATAAGGTGCGTTCCAATACATCATAATACTTTGAACTGCCTTCCAAAAGAAACATCCGGTGATTCCAAAAGATTTCACCGATGGAAGCGCATGTCTCATTATACGCAGACATATTAGGGAGATCATACGGTTCGCCGAAACCTTCATTGCCACCTGCGGCACCGATGCCTCCGGTGATATAATATTTTTGATCAATGATGTTGTCCCAAATTAAATTCAAAGCCTTCTGATACGATTTATCTCCTTGAATAGCAGCGATGTCAGCCATACCGGAATACATGTAACAGGCACGCACAGCATGACCTACAGCTGTGGTTTGTTGTTCGACCGGCAAATGATCCTGACTGTATTCTCCTCTTGTTTTCTCTTTGTTTTTGCCTCGTATGGAGAGGAAATAGTGGGCGAGATCCAAATATTTTTGTTCGCCGGTTGCACGGTACAGTTTTACAAGTCCCATCTCCACAACCTGATGTCCGGGTACAATTGCCAGTTTTCCGGGACCAAAATCAGTACAAAGCAGGTTTGCGCTTTTGATGGCAATGTTAAGCAGTGACCTCTTACCTGTTGCCTGGTAGTGTGCGACGGCTGCCTCATAGAGGTGCCCAAGATTATAAAGCTCATGACTGAGATCCCAGTCATTCTCCCAACGTTTTTTTCCTACCCATGGATGGAGATTGGTTGAGTCAATAGTGCGGTTGGTGAAAAGATATCCATCAGGTTCCTGTGCTTCACCGATGTAAAAAATCAA
>DATCIB010000114.1:0-3510 GCA_036508045.1 Bacteroidales bacterium | reverse complement strand
CTTTTACTACCTGTTAGGCGAAGATTTGCCTGCGGAAGATCACTATTCCAATATGCAAGCCTTACGCAAGTGGGGTTTCAAAGTCTCTGAAGCCACCAAATGCTGCAATTCCTTACAAGAAGTCTTTGATTTTCTGAACTACTGGGACAAAGAACGTAAGAATCTACCCGTAGCCACCGATGGAGTCGTATTGAAAGTCAATTCTTTGCGTCAGCAGAAGAACTTGGGATATACCGCTAAGTCGCCACGTTGGGCAATCGCATACAAATTTAAGGCCGAACGTGCTCTGACACGTCTGAATACAGTCACGTATCAGGTAGGGCGAACCGGAGCCATCACCCCTGTAGCCAATCTCGACCCGGTACAACTCTCCGGTACAGTTGTCAGACGCGCCTCCTTGCACAATGCAGACATCATTCAGAAGCTTGACTTGTATCTTGGCGACATGGTATATGTTGAAAAAGGAGGAGAAATCATTCCAAAGATTGTAGGAGTAGATACAGACTCAAGATTACTTGTAGGCGATAAAGTGCAATTTATCACCCGTTGTCCGGAATGTGGCACTCCACTTGTTCGCTTTGAAGGAGAAGCAGCCCATTACTGTCCCAATGACAGCAAATGTCCGCCGCAGATCAAAGGCAGAATGGAACATTTCATCAGTCGCAAAGCCATGAATATCGATGGAATTGGCAGTGAGACAGTAGATCTCTTTTTTCGAAAAGGAGTACTTCACGATATATCCACCTTTTATGACCTCAAAGGAGAAGATATTCTGATGGATGGCATCCGTGAGAAGTCTGTTCACAATATCCTGAAATCCATTCGAGAGTCAGTCAATGTCCCTTTTGAGCGCGTCCTGTACGCCCTGGGCATTCGTTTTGTGGGCGAAACCACCGCCAAGAAACTAGCATTTGCATTTCAAAGTATCGACGCCCTTGAACAAGCCACTCTCGAGCAATTGACAGCAGTCGATGAAATAGGCGGACGGATTGCCGAGAGTGTTCAACTCTATTTCCGGGACGAATCCAATCGGCAGATAGTAGAAAAGCTGAAACTTGCCGGATTACAGATGACCCTTTCTCAAGAAAGGATGGCAGCTAAGAGTGATAAACTCAAAGGTCTCTCCATCGTCATCAGTGGAACCTTTACCCTCCATTCGCGTGATGAGTACAAAGATATGATTGACAAGCACAGCGGAAAGAATCTGTCCGGTGTCTCCGCAAAGATAGATTATATTCTCGCCGGTGACAATATGGGACCTGCTAAACTAGAAAAAGCAGCAAAAATGGGAATCAAGATCATAAATGAGAATGAATTCCTACGTCTAATTAAATAAAATGACTATTTTTGTTCGATAATTCAGCAAATACACATCAAGTGGCAATGTTTAGATACTTCATTGAGAGAGCAATATTGAAACAAAATTCCGCACGAAAGAAACGTACGGAGGCACCTTTATATGAGGATATAAAGACTGTTTTGATTCTCTTTAATGCAGTAGATATGCGTCATATTCAGAAAGCAAAGACAACACTTTTAAAAGACGGTAAGCAGGTCTATCTGTGGGGCATCAATCACACTTCCATCAGTTATGGACATTCTCAGTCCACCATAATGGAAACCTCAGAGTTGAATATCCTGGGTTATCCCCGCAAGGCTTATGTGGATGAGTTTCAGCTTTTGGGAGCAGACATTATAGTCAATATGTCTCGTGAATACTCTCCTGCATTGACCTACCTGATGACTCTCAACGATAAGATACCCATCCGTGTGGGATACAAGGGTAATGATCCACTGCTGTATGACTTTATTTTAGACGAACAAATCGATGAACACGTTGATTTCCTATTTAAAGCATTACTTACATTCCTGGGTAAAAACTAGTCCTGAAATTAATACTACATTAGTTCGATTATATATTATATGAATATCAAATTACGAGGAATGGGAGTAGCGCTGATTACTCCATTCAAAGAAGATGAGTCAATAGATTACGAAGCACTTTCCCGCTTACTCGAATATCAGATCAAAAACGAAGCCGATTATCTTGTTATTTTAGGCACCACGGCAGAGACAGCTACGTTGACCGAAGAAGAAAAAGAGGAGCTTTCAAAGTTTATCGTTGAAAGAGTCAATGGACGAGTGCCGCTTGTATTAGGAGCAGGAGGAAATAACACCAAGGCTTTGGTCCACCTCTTGCAGACAAAAGACTTGTCCGGTTTCAGTGCGATACTCTCTGTATGTCCCTACTACAACAAACCTTCGCAAGAAGGGATCTACAGGCACTATAGTGAAGTAGCCAAAGCTTCTCCGCTACCGGTTATTCTCTACAATGTGCCCGGTCGTACAGGCGTCAACATGACACCGGAGACCACTTTGCGCATAGCTCGTGAAGTGCCCAATGTGGTAGCTATCAAAGAAGCATCCGGTAATCTGACCCAGATCGATGAGATCATCAAAAACAAGCCGGCAGGTTTTTCCGTTATATCCGGCGACGACGGCATTACTTTTCCTTTGATGACATTAGGAGGGATAGGTGTAATCTCAGTGATAGGAAATGCCTTTCCCAGAGAGTTTAGCCGAATGGTTCGTCTGATAGAAGCCGGAGACTATAAAAGTGCTTTGGAGATACATTATAAGTTCAACGAACTCTTCAGTCTCCTCTTTGTCGATGGCAATCCGGCGGGCGTAAAGAGCATGTTAAACGCCATGGGATATATCAAGAACGTCCTTCGACTGCCTTTGGTACCGACCCGAATTTCCACATCTGTAAAGATAAATGAAGTTTTTAACAGTCTGAATATTAAATACTGATGAAGAGAACCCCCGTCATTTTCACTCTACTATTATTCCTTATTTCCGGCACCGTATCAGCAGAAGTTGAGACGATCAAAGAATTAAGCGAATACTATCAGTTTTGGGAATCCAAGAAAGACACATCCAAGATGGTCAGTGTGTTGAAGCGGGGATTCAAGTTGTATCCCGAAGAGCACTATTTTATTACCAATTTACTCGCCGTACGATTGGCTCAGCATGATTACAATGCAACACGCGGTTTGCTGAAGAAAGCCGTCAAAGAATGCCCGGGCGATCCTGTTTACTGGTATTTATTCGGTCAGTATAACGAAGCCATGGGTAGTGTAGAAGAAGCTGAGATGAACTATTTGCAAGCATTAGCGATAGACAAAGACCATCTAAACTCTACTCTCGGCATAGGAAGTATCTATTACCATCGTGCTTTGAACCTGATGAAAGAGGCAAAAGACAACGGTGCACCCGACGAAGATGCGCTCAATGTAGCAAAACCCACCTTTACCTTAGCACTTTATTATCTCGAAAAAGCACAGCTATTGCAAAATGACCACCCCGTTACTTTGAAGTATCTGCTTGATATCTATGGAAAAATGGGAGAGACCATCAAATACAATGCGATTGTCAAGCTAATCACCGAACTGCAATAGCAGCATTGTTGCCGATTGCACGTCATTGCGGGCTTGACCCGCAATCTCC
>DATCIB010000113.1:0-3597 GCA_036508045.1 Bacteroidales bacterium | reverse complement strand
CTGTTTTTTTAACTCAGCTTCCACATCTATATGATTGCCAACAGGTACAGCATATTCAATTGTTCCGATTAAGAAAGAAGAAGCTCCAGGCGATTTTTCTGCACATTCAGTAATCGTGGTCAGATTGGCAACTTTGGCGATTACAGAATCAAAGCTTTTGTTATGACCTTCACCCAAGATCTGAAGCTCCAGTTCCTCTTTGTTTGGAATATTCTTTTCCAAACGAATCGAACGGATGGCAGCAATAACTTCTTTCGTCACCTCGATATCATTGATAAGTTTGTCATTGGTTGTTCCTGCTTTAGGGAGTAAACTAACCATGATACTTTCGCCTTCTTTCCGTGTGTCTAATGCTTGCCACAGTTCTTCTGTGATAAACGGCATGAATGGATGCAGCATTCTCAACAAGGCATCGAAGAACCCAATTGTTGCCTGATAGGTTTTCGCATCGATTGGTTGCTGGTATCCCGGTTTGATAATCTCTAAGTACCAGGATGAGAACTCATCCCAGAAGAGCTTGTAAACAGTCATTAAGGCCTCAGAGATACGGTATTTATCAAACAGGTCATCCATTTCCGTGATGGTCTTGTTTAGCATAGACTCAAACCAGCGGATAGCCACCGCTGATGATTCAGGCTGCTCAATGGTCGTATCAATCTCCCATCCGCTGACCAGACGAAACGCATTCCATATCTTATTATTGAAGTTACGACCTTGTTCGCAAAGCATATCGTCAAAGAGGATATCATTACCTGCAGGCGCAGAAAGCATCATACCCATACGAACACCGTCTGCACCGAACTTGGAAATTAGTTCGAGTGGATCGGGGGAGTTTCCCAGACTTTTTGACATCTTACGACCAAGTTTATCGCGTACGATTCCTGTGAAGTACACATTTTTGAATGGCATTTCCTTCTTGAATTCGTATCCGGCCATAATCATACGGGCTACCCAGAAGAAAATGATATCCGGACCTGTAACCAGATCTGACGTTGGATAATAGTAATCAATCTCATTATTTTTCGGAGTGTTGATGCCGTTAAATAAGGAGATAGGCCACAACCAGGAAGAGAACCAGGTATCCAGACAGTCTTCATCTTGTCGCAGATCTGAAATCTGAAGATTTGCATTGCCTGATTTTTCACGGGCAAGAGGTAGTGCCTCCTCAGCATTCATGGCAACCACATATCCTCCCTGAGGCAAATAGTAGGCAGGGATGCGGTGACCCCACCACAGTTGGCGACTTATACACCAGTCCTTCACATTTTCCATCCAGTGGCGGTATGTGTTTTTGAACTTTGCGGGGTAAAACTTTATATCATCACTCATAACTGCATTCAGTGCAGGCTTTGAAATCTCCTTCATATTAAGGAACCATTGCATCGAAAGCTTCGGTTCGATGACTACATTCGTTCGTTCAGAGTAGCCAACTTTATTCTCATAGGCTTCAGCCTTTTCCATCAGTCCGGCAGCATCAAGATCGACAGCAATTTGATTACGAACCTCAAAACGATCTTTACCGACATACATTCCGGCGCGTGAAGAGATAGTACCGTTATCTTCAAAAATATCAATGGTCTCAAGGTTGTATTTCTCTCCAAGCATATAGTCATTGATGTCGTGAGCCGGTGTTACTTTCAAGCAACCGGTGCCGAACTCAATATCCACATATTCATCCATGATGATTGGAATTGTGCGGTTGACCAATGGAATAATCACTCTTTTACCTTTCAGCCAGCTATAGCGAGGGTCGTTCGGATTAACACAAACCGCGCTATCACCCAGAATAGTTTCCGGACGGGTAGTGGCTACAACGATGTACTTATCATCCCCTTCTACCTTATAGCGCAGATAAAACAGTTTGCTGTGTTCTTCCTTGTAGATGACCTCTTCGTCAGACAAGGCAGTGAGAGCTTGCGGATCCCAGTTTACCATCCGGACTCCTCTATATATAAGCCCTTTGTTGTATAGATCCATAAACACACGAAGCACGCTTTCGCTGCGTTCTTCATCCATAGTAAACGCAGTACGATCCCAGTCGCAGGAGGCTCCCAGTTTCTTCAGTTGTTCCAAAATGATACCGCCGTGCTTTTCTTTCCATACCCAGGCATGTTTCAAAAATTCATCACGACTAAGGTCTGTTTTCTTGATTCCCTCGGCAGCAAGTTTAGCCACGACTTTTGCTTCTGTGGCGATAGAAGCGTGATCAGTACCAGGTACCCAGCATGCATTTTTACCCAGCATACGTGCCCGGCGTACCAAAATATCCTGAATGGTGTTGTTCAGCATGTGTCCCATATGTAATACGCCTGTGACGTTTGGTGGTGGAATCACGACAGTGTATGGCTCACGTTCATCAGGGGTTGAGTGAAAAAAACCATTCTCTAGCCAATATTGGTACCATTTTCCTTCTACCTCGGTCGGATCGTATTTACTTGCTATATCCATAGATAATGTCATTATTGGGTAATCTGTGCTAATTAAACCACAAAAGTAGTAATTATTTTGGCTGATAATAGAAACGAGCTTATTAGGTTTCTCTTATTTTATAACTTTTAGAGGTTTTTTGTAGTATCGTTCTTATTTATTTGTAAATTTGCCCATTCATTTTATAAGGAATAATAGTGGGACGAATTTTGGCGATAGATTATGGTCGTAAACGAACCGGTTTAGCTGTTACTGATATGTTGAAGATTATTGCAACCGGATTGACAACCGTGCCGACACATACCCTTCTGCCTTTTCTTAAAAGCTATATTGAGAAAGAACCTGTTGACCTTTTTTTAGTAGGTCATCCAGTTACTCTTCGTAATGAACCCTCTGATAATCTACCTTTTGTGGAACAATTTGTGAAACTGCTTAAAAAGCAATTTCCGGTTATTCCTGTGGAGATGGTTGATGAACGGTTTACGTCGAGTATTGCACAACAGGCAATGATTGATGGGGGACTCAAAAAGAAAGATCGTCAGAATAAAGCATTGGTGGATGAAATCAGCGCTGTGATTATCCTCCAGAGTTATATGGAAAGTTTCCGGTTTACGAAATGAATATTTATTGATTAGTAATTTAAAGCAGAGAAATGATTTTACCGATTTATTTGTATGGACAGCCTGTGCTTCGAAAAGTGGCTGAAGATATTACACCCGATTATCCGGATTTGAAGACTTTGATTGGAACTATGTTTGAAACGATGTATAAATCGGAAGGTATTGGTTTAGCTGCTCCGCAAGTAGGGCTATCAATCCGTCTTCTTGTGATTGATCTGACTCCGATGTCTGATGAAAATACTGAATTCAAGAACTTCAAGAAAGTGATGATTAACGCACATCTTGTGGAGAGCGAAGGTGAGGAAATTATAATGGATGAAGCTTGCCTGAGTTTGCCCGGTATCCATGAAAAGGTAGCTCGTAAGAGTAAGATTCGCATGAAGTATATGGATGAAAACGGAGTGGAACAGGACGAAATTTATACAGATTATTTAGCTCGTGTAATCATGCATGAATATGATCATTTGGATGGAAAGTTATTTATTGACCATGTATCTGCAATCAGAAAACAACTTATTAAGGGCAAATTGAATATCATTGTTAAGGGGAA
>DATCIB010000112.1:0-5813 GCA_036508045.1 Bacteroidales bacterium | reverse complement strand
GCCATCTTAATCACATCAGAGACGCGTTGATTCTTCGCTGTGATGACATAGGTGCCTTTACGCATGACTTCACCTTCAATCTTTATCTGTTTCATGTCTTCAAAACCAAACATAGAACGCACAATGATACGGTCCTCTTTTTGGAGTTTAAACTCCGAAGCATCATCGCCAAACGCAAGTACCTGATCAAGCTGAAACTTGAAACTTTTTGCTTTCTGAAGGTTATCAACCAGAACTGTTGGATCCGTTACTTGGCGAAACACCTCTACTTCTCCTTTATCTGCTTTTGTAGTGACCCCTTGTGCTATCAAAATAGCATCTTTCAAAGTCATTCCTTTGGAGAAAACAAATTTATCCGGTTTAACTACTTCTCCTGCCACATATATATACTCCTCTTCCTTCATATCCACGATAGAATAAATCTGAATACTATCTTCGCGTTGTAACAGAAGGTCTTTTTTCCCATTCAATGCGTCTATCGGTGAGAATGAAGCTATCTCCGGTAAGTTGTTTACGTCTTTACGGAAAACAATGGCACGGGATGCAAAAGCATCATCTAACAGACCTTCAGCTTTGTTTAAAAGATCACTGGCTTTCATTCCTTCCGTCAAAGCGTATTCTCCGGGACGATACACGGAACCTTGTATCTGAACTCTGTTAGAGAAACGTTCCAAAAGCTCTCCAACCATATATGCATCTCCGGCTTTAAGGATAAATGAATCAAACTCCGGAGCAGTCACATCAATGACACTTTTCTCTTTTGTTGTATTTCGATAAGCGGTAACCCTTTCCTGGAAAGCCTTTTCTGTAAATCCGCCAGCAAACTTTATCAAATCAGCCAATGTCTCCTCATCTTTCACCTCAAAAAGAGCTTTGCTTTTCACTTCTCCACCAATACTCACCCTATTCTTATAAGGAAGAACTTTTATGGCATCCTGATCCTGCAACCGAATATTGGTCTCTTTGCCAAACACAAGGAAGTCGTACAAATCAACAGTAGCAATAACCTTACCTCCGCGGATAATATTGACCATACGAAAGGAACCGTTCTCCGCAGGCCCACCGGACTGATAAAGCGCATTATAGACTGTCGCAAGGGAAGGTATCGTATAAGTGCCGGGGTATTTAACTTCACCAATCACATTCACAGTAATACTACGAATGTCTCCCAAAGCAATACTTAGTTTAGTCTCCCCTGAATTGATTCCAGCATAATATGGTACCAGACTTTTCTGGATAGATTGTTTTGCTTCGGCTATAGAAAGCCCGCCAACTGCTACAACACCAACGTTGGGTATTCGGATAGTACCTTCGGGAGTAACTTGAAGATTAAAGTGGCCTTCAGAAAGTCCATAGATATCCAGAACGACCTCGTCATCAGGTCCAAGGATATAACTTTCAGGAGTTGCCATTCGTAAGTTAGTCTCAAAACTCATAGTAAGCTCTTGAAACATAGACGCACCAAAAACAGGTAATTCAGTCTGTTTGATAGAATCCTGCTTCTCCATATAAGCTTCGAAAAACTTCATTAAACGAGGATCAATATCGGCTGATTCAGGGGTAAGCCCGAATTTCTTCAACTCCTCCGGATCCATCTTTTTACGTTTCTTCAGACCATTGACATCAGAATTATAGCGGACTATACGATTCTTAAACTTGGCAGTTGTCGTTTTGTCCAACCCTTGTTTTTCTGCATATTGATCAAACTGAGTCGTGGAATAGCCTTCAGTTTGCATTTTGGTTAGTACCTGCTCAACCTGACCGTCAGTCATCATCTCAGGATCAAGATTCTTAAGGTTGGTTAGTGATGAGAGACTAGATACCTGCCCGTATGCTGAGCAAGTTATTAAAACAAAAAGGTATAGAAGTATCTTTTTCATTGGTAGCTATTTTTCATTTACTCAAAAATTCGATTATACTAATGGAAGGCAAATATAAAACAATAAAAATTACAAATACCCTGTTACGCATATATCACGTTATTTTTAACGGAATTAACGCTGTTTTATTGCTTCAATGCACCTTCATCGTCTGAATCTGTGGAATGCATTTCAATCTTGTCAAGCGGAGGCGGAGTCATATAATCTGGTCCATAGATTCTTGCTAAATAAGCTTGAGGATTACGAGGACCGGGGAACTCAAAACCTTCAAATTGAAGGGAAGATGCAGGAAAAAGATCCTCTCTTTTGCGTGCCGCATCAAATCCGGATCCCAAGACGTAACGTAATGTATTTGAGGAAAACAAATTAGAGATATAGCGCAAACAAGGATAGAGTATATTAAAAGAAAGAATATATGATATACTCAAAAGCGGATTCTTTATCCATAAATAGGAGTTCGAAAGGCGAGAAACACGCATTAAAAATTTCTGAATCGTCGTCGCTATTTTAGAAAAAAGCAAAAAACTCTGTTCTAAAGGAAAGATATCAACAAATACTCCACGAAACTTATAGTTTTCATCAAGATTGTATCGATCGTTTACCATCATCTTCGTACACCGTACTTTTGCAAAAGGAATATAATAATGACTGTCTGTTTGGTGCGTCTGTAAAACCATATCTTCCGGAAGATTCTTTTCCAACAAAGACAGAAGTGTCTTGTAGTCTTCTTTGAGCAGCTCAATATCCAAATCATCATCCCAAGGAATAAAACCACCATGTCGATAAGCTCCAAGCACTGTACCAGCACTTAGAATATAAGGAATTTTATTGTCGCGGCATATTTTATCGATGCTCTTGAGTATCTCGAGCATTCGTAGTTGGCGTTTCCGCAAGAGAGACCCTTCCGGATTGAACGCATGTATATCTGTCATATTGATTGTCAGCTATTTTCAGTATCCACATTTCATTTGGGAGACAAATGTACAATTTTCTTGTTACTATTTAGGAAATCTCACACTCAAATTTACATTATATGCCTAAATTTAGAACGAGGAAAACCGGGCGGTCCGCTGACCACCCGGTTGGAATTCAAAAGTACTACTTGGGCTAGGTTAAAAGTTTCTAAAGTTCACTAGTAAGAATTTGTTTTCAAAAAACCATAAAACATATTATTTTATGAACGAATTTGCTTGTATAATGGCCCATAAGCTGCACATGCGCGATAGTCAGAACCTTCCGGATCAGACCCAAATGCACTCCATGCACTCGGACGATAAATATCTTCGGTGTCAACGTTGTGCATACAAACCGGGATGCGTAAGATGGAAGCCAATGTGATCAGGTCTGCTCCAATGTGACCATAGCTGAATGCGCCATGATTGGCACCCCAACTGTTCATCACTGAATATGCATCTTTAAAATTGGGATTTCCTTCTTGGATACGGGGTGCAAACCAAGTTGTAGGCCATGTCTTATCAGTACGTTGATTCAGTATTTGATGTACTTCGGCCGGGAGATCTACAGTCCACCCTTCAGCCAGTTGCAGTACAGGTCCAAGACCTTTGATATAGTTCAGCCGCACCATGGTCACAGGCATCCCTCCTTTTGAGAGAAATCCCGATGAAAAACCGCCTCCTCTGAAGTAGTCTCTGTTGGCTGGGTACCATGAAGTCGCAGCTAATGTTTTTTCCACTTCTCCTTCTTTAATATCCCAGAAAGGTTTCATTACCGGATTACCTTGCTCGTCACTCATCTGCCCGTTTCCATCAAGTGCGGCAGCACCTGAGTTGAGCAAGTGAATCAATCCGCCGGCTGCCACTCCTGATACTTTATATCCTGTAACACGCTCAATTGCTTCTTTCGTCCAGCATGTCCGCACATCGGCAAAGACCTGTGCACGGTTGGTCAGAAGATGACTGAACAACATCGCCATACCGTTTAATGTATCGTTTTCTGTGGCAATGACAAATGCCTCACGCACTCCATTCCAATCAAAAGAAGAGTTGAGAAGGGCTTCTGTAAAATCATGATTGGGCTTATAATCTGTCCACTGTCTCTGCCCCTGGATACCTCCTGCAATCGCATTAAAGCCCAATGCTTCTTCAGGGAAACCAATCTCTGCAAGTCTGGGGTTACCGATCATCATATCACGGACAATGAGATAGGCTTTCACCACAAACTCCCAAGCTTCCTCTTTTTCTGCACGAGAGAGTTGATTATGAGGTTTGTTATAATCCTCTCCTTCATTGGCAATGCAATATTTACTTGTCCAGACCATTGCTTTCTTGAATTCGGCTTCATCGTAGATCTTATTATCCATGCGGCGAAGAATCTCTACCTGATCCACCGATTCGCAACGCATGCCCAGATATTCCTGGAAGAAGTCTTGCTGGATGATTGATCCTGCTATACCCATACATTGCCCTCCGATGGAGAGATACGATTTTCCTTTCAGTTCGGCTACCACCATAGCCGCTTTGGTATAGCGAATTATTTTCCCTTTTACATCTTCCGGTATGGTAGTGTCATCAGCATCCTGTACTTCACGACCATAGATACCAAATGCGGGTAAACCTTTTTGATTATGACCGGCTAATGCCGCAGCCAGGAAGACTGCTCCAGGGCGTTCCGTACCATTAAATCCCCAGATAGCTTTCGGCATGAGGGGATCCAGATCCAACACCTCAGTACCATAGCACCAACAAGGAGTTACTGTCAATGTCAATCCGACTCCCTGACGTTGAAACTTGTCTGCACAAGCGGCAGCCTCAGCTACACGGCCAATCGTATGATCGGCTATCACACATTCAAACTTCATACCATCTGCATGGCATAGTGTTGAAGATATCAGTTGGGCAACATTCGTAGCCATTGCCATCGTCTGATCTTCCAAAGACTCTCTAACCCCTTTCATTCTTCCGTCTATTACGGGACGAATTCCTACTTTCGGGTGTTCTCCTGCTAATCTGTTACTATTCATACTATTATTTTATAAGGACTCCCGGCGTATCAACCGTGCCGGAAGTGTTTTAAAGTTCTTTTCTTTATCCAAAATATGACGGGCAGCCATTTCGCCCATCAAAGCAAAATCTACGGAGATAGAAGTAATTCCTTTATCTATAACCTCATAGACCGGCATATCATTATAGGCAACCAGTCCGACATCTTTTCCTAACTCCAATCCCCTCTTGCGACAGAACTTTACCAGTTCGACAACTTCACTGGTGACCGGCGAGATATAGGCTACATTTTCTTCCACATCGTTAAGTTTCATCGCCTGCGTTCTAACCTGACAAGGGATGTGATGTGCCTTGCAGAAGCCCTTAAAGAATGGTACGCAAATGCGTGGGTGAGGAGAATCGTTTCTCAGACAGAGGACAAGCTTTTTGTATTTCGCAAACAAATCCAATCCTTCTTCCAGAGAATCGCGGAAAGAGTGTCCAAAATCCTGACAGATATAGGAGAGATTCTTCTTGACATAATCACCCATGTCCAACAACAAGACCTTATTGGGATCCAGAGATTCTATTGATGCGGACATCTTTTCATCATCCACATTCATGATGATATAATAGCTGTACCGTCCTCTTGCATCCTGAAGTATCGTATCAAAAAGGGATTGATTATAATGATGAAATAGCAGTTCTACTTTGTACTCTTTTCCCAATGTCTCGACAAAGGTATTGAACAACAATTCTTTAAACAGGCTATAGGTATCCAGCAACAATAAGACTGTATTTACTTCGCCGGCAACAAAATAACCTTTTGTCGGAGCTGAATCAACAATTCCTCTTTTCTTCAGGTCACTGAATGCTTTGAATACTGTTTCGCGGGAAATGGAATATTCCGCACTCAACACATTGATAGAAGGGAGTGGTTCACCCATATTAAATTCTCCCTGCTGGATTGCTTGTGCAATCGCATTAGAAAGAA
>DATCIB010000111.1:0-9353 GCA_036508045.1 Bacteroidales bacterium | reverse complement strand
GGATATCCCAAATGTTCGAATACCTCTTGATATCTGGTGATGGAATGCTTCAGCTGTACAAACTTCTTAAAGCGCATACTCGTCAGCTCGTCTTTCTGTTTTCTTCCCTTATGGACAAAAGCGACTTTTGCGCCACTAAAGAAAAATAAGGATCGTAATATCGTAGAACGAAGTACATTATGAATATCAGCAATCTTGTCAAAATGCTCATTTCTTAGTTCCATATAAAGACGGAATAATCCTTTCCATCCGGAATGCCTTCCTTTCGTGTCACACTCCTTGAATGTGACATTAGAAGGCATATTTTTGAAAAGAGGCTGAAGCTTGCTTTTTGAAAGAAAGACAAACTCATCATCTGGATATTGGGTTGCCAGAGAGTAGCATATGGGAATCGCCATGGCAACGTCACCAATCGCAGAGAGCCTGATGATTAAGACTTTTGACATCAGACTTGTTTACTTATTACCGTATAGAACCGGATTTAACGAAGGGTCATTATACATTTTCATCTGTTTGTAAACCTTCATGTATTTTTTCCCGTTTTCGATATCTGCTAAAAGCTGATCTATTGCAGTGGATAGGTCTTTTTTCTGCTCTAACAGCACAATTAGTTTCTCTTGGCATTTGTTGACGTGCGCTTCATCCACATCCATCCTTTTTACTTCTTGATGCATGTGATAAATTTTCAGGGCTAGAATGGATAATCTATCAATTGCCCAGGCAGGACTTTCCGTATTAATTGTAGCATCTGCTGTAGGCTTCACATCTTTAAACTTGTCCCAAAAGTAACTGTCTAATAACTCTACAAGATCTGTTCGTTCCTGGTTAGATGCATCAATACGACGTTTAAGAGTCAGGGCAGCAATAGGATCAATCTGAGGATTGCGGATGATGTCTTCAAAGTGCCATTGAACGGCATCAATCCAATTTTTAAGAAAGAGATAGTATTCAATTGTTTTCACAGGATATGGATTAACCATTTTTGCATCCACATTATCCATTGTGTGATAGTACTCAGTGCAAGCAGTAAATATATTATTGCTTAGTTCGCTAAACTTCATTTTGTATTTGTGTTTAATTAGAAAATAGGATACTGCAAACCGCAAATTTAAAATAGTATTTGCCAATTACCAAAGAAATGACGAGCTAAATCGGATTAATGTGTATTTTTGCATATAGTTTGAATGAAGAATGAAACCAATAATTATTATTGATGAGCATATACCTTATATAAAGGGTATATTGGATGAAGTAGCTTCCGTTGTTTATATGCCTGGAAGACAAATTAACGCAGCCGTTGTAAAAGAGGCGGATGCATTGATAATCCGGACGCGAACACAATGTGATGCTTCTTTACTGGAAGGAAGTCGTGTTCGATTTATCGCCACAGCGACTATCGGTTATGATCACATCGATGTTTCGTATTGCAAGCAAAAAGGTATTAGATGGACAAATGCCCCGGGATGCAATTCATCCTCTGTAAGGCAGTATATTTTGGCTGCATTGTTACTATATTCACGTGAAAAATCATATTGCTTGTCAGGAAAGGTACTCGGAGTTATTGGTGTTGGACATGTGGGTAAAAAGGTAGCAGAAGTGGCAACTCTTCTTGGTATGAAAGTGTTATTAAATGATCCTCCCCGATCTGATGCTGAGGGATCGGCAGGTTTCACTGATCTGCAGACCATTGCCGGTGAGGCGGATATTATATCTATTCATACACCATTGATTCATAGTGGACCTTATCCGACATTTCATTTACTGGATACCGCTTTCTTTGACTCCTTGCAGCGTAAGCCACTTATTATCAATACTTCCCGTGGAGAGTCTATAGCTACTGATGCACTTAAATATGCATCTATTAATAACCGTATCTCAGATATGATTATTGATTGCTGGGAAAATGAACCATCTCCTGATCCATTTATTTTGGAGCATGCATTTATTGCAACTCCGCATATTGCAGGATATTCTGTCGAAGGAAAGGTAAATGGAACTCAGATGAGCCTGGATGCTCTGTACGGTTTTTTTAAAATGAAAGGGCTCCAGCCTATTATTTCCGTGCCGAAACCTTATGACACATTAATTGATTATAATTCTCTTACGCATGTCGTTTTGCGTACCTATAATCCATTCCTGGATAGTATGCATTTAAAACGAAGTCCGGATGATTTTGAATATTTGCGTGAGAATTATCCATTAAGAAGAGAACCTATTGCCTATAATGTAATAAATGTTCCACTTTCCGACAGGCTAATCCTTCAATCTGTCGGGTTTAACTTATGCGAGTAAAATATTGATTCTAAATGGATAAAGAGTGTTGTTTTTTACCCTCTGTTGCACAATAATAATAAAAGTGTGCATGAACAATGCTTTTTATCGGGAAAAAGTTGCGTATATTCGAGAAAATATAGTTCCTTTGCACTCAATTTTATAATCAAAGTCAATCAATTAATAATTTAAAAATTAAAATCATGGCTGAAATTGCATCTAGAGTAAAAGCGATTATCGTTGATAAGTTGGGAGTAGAAGAATCAGAAGTAACACCGGAAGCAAGCTTTGCAAGCGATCTGGGAGCTGACTCTTTGGATACTGTCGAGTTGATAATGGAATTCGAAAAGGAATTCGGTATTTCAATACCTGACGATCAGGCAGAAAAGATTGGCACAGTTGGTGCGGCAATCTCTTACATTGAAGCGAACGCGAAATAATCATCTAATTTGATTATATGACTTTAAAGAGAGTAGTAGTAACGGGTCTTGGAGCAGTTACTCCATTAGGTTTGAATGTTGAAGAGACATGGAATAACCTGATTAATGGAGTAAGTGGTGCAGGGCCCATTACTTTGTTTGACGCTTCTAAATTCAAGACGCAATTTGCTTGTGAGGTGAAGGGACTGGATATTAATAAGTACCTTGACCGTAAAGAAGCCCGGAAATTTGACAGATATGCGCAGTTTGCAATTGTATCTGCAGCAGAAGCTATTGAAGATTCGGCATTGTCTTTGGAAACAGAAGATCTGGACAGAATTGGAGTAATATTCTCAGCAGGTATCGGAGGAATCAAGACTTTTGAGGAAGAGGTTATGGCGTATGATCCGGAAGTCGGACCGCGTTTCAATCCCTTCTTTATTCCAAAGATGATTTCCGATATTGCAGCGGGACAGATTTCTATCAAATATGGATTTAGGGGTCCGAACTTCGGAACCACATCCGCATGCGCATCTTCGACTCATGGAGCCGGTGTAGCTTTTGATATGATACGTCTTGGTAAGGCTGAAGTAATGATTACAGGTGGTGCTGAGGCTTCAATTACTGCTTCAGGAGTGGGTGGGTTCAATGCGATGCACGCATTGTCGACCAGAAATGATGATCCGGCTGGAGCTTCACGTCCTTTCAGCAAGTCCAGAGATGGATTTGTTATGAGTGAAGGAAGTGCTTGTATGGTTTTTGAAGAGTTGGAGCATGCGTTGGCTCGTGGAGCTAAGATTTATGCAGAGGTGGTTGGTGCAGGTGCTTCGGCAGATGCATATCACCTTACAGCTTCTCATCCGGAAGGATTAGGCGCAAAACTTGTGATGAAAAACGCATTGAACGATGCTGGTATGAAGCCGGAAGAAATTGATTATATCAATGTGCATGGCACTTCAACTCCCGTTGGAGATATCTCCGAATCAGTTGCTGTTAAGGAAGTGTTTGGTGATCATGCATACAAATTGAACATCAGTTCTACAA
This sequence comes from Bacteroidales bacterium, assembly GCA_036508045.1. Taxonomy (GTDB): domain Bacteria; phylum Bacteroidota; class Bacteroidia; order Bacteroidales; family JAQUTK01; genus JAQUTK01. Next base: position 5,619 of record DATCIB010000111.1, on the reverse strand, counting down.
AGTCGATGAGTGGTCATATGCTTGGAGCAGCCGGTGCTTTTGAGACAATGGTTTGTATACTCGCAGTGTTGAATGACATTATTCCTCCTACAATCAATCATCAGGATGATGATCAGGATCCAGAAATAGATTACAATCTGAACTTTACTTTCAATAAAGCGCAAAAACGTATTGTGAACGCAGCGTTGTCCAATACCTTTGGATTTGGCGGTCATAATGGAAGCATTATTGTGAAGAAGTATTTATAAGAATGTTCAGTAGACTCACAGATAGAATAAAGCTTCTTTTTCGCAAGGAAAAGGAGCTTTATTTGCTTTATAGGAAGATTCTGGGCTTTTACCCGGATGATCTTCATTTTTATCAGGTTGCTTTGTTACACAAGTCTTCTTCTGTTCGTTCGAAAGATGGTCAACTGATTAATAATGAGCGATTAGAATTTCTCGGAGATTCGGTCCTTCAGTCTATTGTATCTACGATATTGTACAGACAATTCCGGCAGAAAGGAGAGGGTTTTCTTACTAATATCCGATCCCGAATTGTTCAAAGAGAGACGCTCAACCGAATTGCATTTGAGATAGGATTGGACCGTCTGATCAAATCCTCCATTATGCTTAAAACTCAGAAGACTTCGATACCGGGCAATGCCTTTGAGGCTCTTGTAGGTGCAATCTATCTGGATAAAGGATATGACGTGTGTTATCTGTTTATTGAAGAGAAAATCATAAGCAGGTATTTTAATCTAAAAGAAATAGTCAAAGAAGAGAAAGATTTCAAATCACAACTGCTGGAATGGGGCCAGCAAAAGAAAATACCGGTACGTTTTGAGCTCATCAGTTCCTGTGTCGATGCTGAAAACAATCCAATATTTGAAACACAAGTATTTCTTGCTGAAATGAAAGCCGGTAAAGGAGAAGGCATGTCTAAGAAGAAATCACACCAGAAAGCAGCCTTCAAAACATTAGATCTGATAAATAACAATGCCTCATTTAAGAGTAAGCTTGAGTCATTACATGCAGAGAACTCTGCAAAAGGATTATCAGATGACTTAATAGAAGCCTCCCAATCTTTCAGTCTGTCACAAACCGAAGCAAACACCCATCCGCTCCCCTTGAATTAACAAAGGATTGTCTCGCGTAACGATCTTTAGTTTGCCGGCTACCTCACTCAAAGGTATATCACTTGTTTTTCCATCCACTATGGCTACCATCTTTCCGAAATCACCTTTTGCCGCTAATTCTGTTGCATATCCGCCCAATTGGGTGGAAAGAATCCGATCATAAGGAGAAGGGCTTCCTCCTCGTTGTACATAACCGAGTACAGTGCTGCGTGTCTCAAGACCCGTGCGTTCAGATATTTCCTGTGATATATATTCAGCAGGTTTCATTTCGTGTTGAGTAGAGATTCCCTCTGCTACGACAATGATAGAATAGTTTTTCTTTTTTTTCACCCTCTCTAATAAATAGTCACATACTTTCTGAATATCATATTCTAGTTCTGGAATAAGAATGACATCACCACCACCAGCCATTCCGGCATGGAGAGCAATCCAACCTGCATGATGCCCCATCAACTCAATAACCATCGCCCTATGATGCGAAGATGCAGTAGAGTGAAGTCTGTCTATTGCCTCAGTCGCGATATTAACGGCGGAGTCAAACCCAAAAGAAACATCAGTTCCCCAAATATCATTGTCAATAGTCTTAGGAATACCAATTACGTTAATTCCGTTTTCTGCGAGTAGAGCAGCCGTTTTTTGAGTCCCATTTCCACCGATGCAAAGAAGGCAGTCAAGGCCCATTGCTTGGATGTTATCTTTGACCATCTGAATTTCTTTCTGATCACCATTTTTAAGTAATCGCTTCATTTGCTTGTCTCTCGAAGTGCCAAGTATGGTACCACCAGTGTGCAAGAGACCCGAAAAAGAAGACTCAGTCATCATTTTGAAGTTCTTTTCAAGTATACCATTATACCCGTTGAAGATACCGGCTACTTCAAATCCGTGATAAGTGATTGCGCTCTTTCCCACTCCCCGAATGGTAGAATTGATGCCGGGACAGTCCCCCCCGGATGATAATATGCCTAGTCTCATATTCCAAATTAGTTGAATGATTCGCAAATATAAGTATTTAATAAATAGGAGCAGGGAGAAAAAGAAGAAAGCATTAAGAAGAGAATTGAAAAAAAAGCGTACTTTTGTGTTTTCAATAAGAAATTAGTCTGAAAATCATGAATATTAGCAAGTTGCTTTGTATCTTTTTTCGATATCGCCTCCATCAGATTGACCGGTACAAAAGTCACAGTAAAGAAATACAAACCAAACAACTGAAGCAACTCCTTTCTATTGCGTCCGCAACGGAGTGGGGATTGAAGTATCGTTATGCGAAGATACACTCTTATGAAGAGTTTTCAGCAACAGTACCCTTGCAAACCTATGAAGACGTGAAGGGTTATATAGAAAGGATGCACAATGGAGAGCAAAATATCCTGTGGCCTTCCGAGGTGAAATTTTTCGCCAAGTCTTCCGGTACGACCAATGATAAAAGTAAATTTATTCCGGTTAGTAAAGAGGCTCTCAAGCACTGTCATTACAGAGGAGGAGCTGATGTTGTCGCACTCTATTCCCGTATGAATCCTAATAATCACTTCTTTTCCGGAAAAGGTTTGATTCTGGGTGGAAGCCATAGTGGCAAATCCTCTGCAAATGGATATCTCACAGGTGACCTTTCGGCTATACTCTTAGAGAATGCTTTCCCGTTGGTCAATTTTTTGCGCGTTCCATCTAAGAAAGTCGCTTTGATGAATGAGTGGGAAAGCAAGATTCAAGCTATCATTGATGATACTGAGCATGTGAATGTGACTAGCCTTTCCGGTGTTCCTTCCTGGTTTCTGACACTTATTAAAAATATGCTTCAAAAAACAGGAAAAAAGAACTTACTGGAGATTTGGCCCAATCTGGAAGTCTTCTTTCATGGAGGAGTAGGTTTTGGTCCATACCGGGAAGATTACAAAGAATTGATTCCGAATGATAAGATGTTTTATGTGGAAACCTACAATGCATCAGAAGGTTTTTTTGGAATACAAAACGAACAGCTTGATCCTTCCATGTTGTTGATGATCGATCTCGGTATCTTCTTTGAGTTTATTCCCATGAGTGTATTTGGCACTGATGAGCAATATACTCTTCCATTGTGGGAGGTAGAACCTGATAAGAATTATTCATTGGTTATTTCTACTAACAGCGGACTCTGGCGTTACATCATCGGCGATACGGTAAAGTTTACCGGTAAGGACCCCTACAAATTTGTGATTACCGGACGTACAAAGCATTACATCAATACTTTTGGAGAAGAAGTGATCGTGGATAATGCAGAGAAAGCACTGCTAATGGCAACGGAAGCAACCGGTGCGATTGTCAAAGAGTATACTGCGGCACCTGTCTATATGTCTGCCCACTCGAAGGGGTGTCATCAGTGGCTGATTGAGTTCAGTAAGAAGCCTGAATCCATGGCGGTATTTGCTGAAATACTTGACAATTCACTTCAGGAAATTAATTCCGATTACGAAGCAAAAAGATACAAAGACCTGACTCTCTTACGACTTGATATTATCGAAGCAAAGGAAAATCTTTTTGATGAATGGCTGAAAAAACAAGGAAAGTTGGGTGGCCAACATAAAGTACCCCGTTTGTCCAATGATCGCAAAATAATTGAGAAAATACTAGAACTGAACCAATGAAAACAGTTGCGGGCTCCATTATTTTGTGTCTGATGTGCATTTGTATGTCGTGTTCCGATGTGCTTAAAGATAGATTCGAGGTATCCGTTCATTTGAAGAACTATCCTGACACCCTTCTGTATGTATTCTCAAAATATGGAGATTCAATTCATCCGGATACTTTAAAGATAGGAAAAGATAGTCTCTTTCACTTTGAAACAACAGAGATCGAGACAAGTCTGATTGTCTTCGTATCTATGCACGATAATGGTTTTATCTCTGTATATCCGGATAAGAAACAGTTGATTATATCTGTTGAAGGGGATGCAAACTATCCCGAACTGGTACGAGTGAATGGTGGTGTGCTGAATGATTCTCTGACAATATTTAAGCACGAAGCTGATTCTCTGCTCCGTCTATATTGTACCTACAACCATAAACTGGAAAAGGCGTGGCGGGGAGATAGTATCGCTTTGGCAGACAGTTTGTATGAATCAGAAACCTATATTCAACTACAACGAAAGGTAAACGCGACTGTTGGAAGTTATGTGAAACAACATCCTGCATCAAAGGCTTCTCTCTATCTTGTACGAGACTTTTGTACCATGAAGATCCTTCCGAATGCGCTGGACAGCCTGCTCTTATTGCCTCACGAGTCGCTTCATACAGATCCTCTATTTGTATCACTGAAAGAGATTTCACGGAGTGATAGTGACTCTGTGAAACTCACTCAGTAATGTTAGTAAAAGCATACGCAGCAGCACTGCAAGGGATTAGTGCCAATGTGGTAACCATAGAAGTTAACTGTTCGCAAGGAATTCAGTTCTTTTTGGTCGGATTGCCTGATTCTGCCGTCAAAGAAAGCCATGAGCGTATTGTCTCCGCACTACAGGTCAACGGTCATGCCTTTCCCCGCAAACAACTTATTATCAATATGGCCCCTGCAGACCTTCGCAAGGAGGGAGCAGCTTATGATCTCCCTTTGGCGATAGGTATCATGGCGGCAGCCGAAAAGATACAGTCTGATAGGCTTGCTGATTATATGATGATGGGCGAACTGTCACTGGATGGCACTCTGCAACCTGTCAAAGGGATACTTCCTATTGCAATCAAAGCCCGTGAGATGGGATTTAAAGGACTAATCGTACCCATGCAAAATGCCAGAGAGGCAGCGGTGGTCAACAAACTCGAAGTCTATCCGGCAACCAATATCCAGGAAGTGATCCGTTTCTTCAATGGAGAAGATACTTTGACACAGGAAGTTATCAATACCCGCGAACTGTTTTATCAGCAACAGACTATTTATGATTTTGATTTTTCTGAAGTCAAAGGGCAAGAGAATGTAAAGAGAGCACTTGAGGTTGCTGCTTCCGGGAGCCACAATATAATTCTGATCGGCCCGCCGGGCGCCGGCAAATCGATGCTGGCCAAACGGCTTCCCACAATACTGCCTCCCCTCACTTTACAAGAATCCCTGGAGACAACGAAGATACACTCTGTCGCCGGGAAGGTGAACAATGGTGCAGCGCTGATTACTCAAAGACCGTTCAGGAGTCCGCATCATTCTATCAGTGATGTTGCGATGGTCGGTGGTGGGAGTTTTCCTCAGCCCGGAGAAATCTCTTTGGCACATAACGGGATACTTTTTCTAGATGAATTGCCTGAGTTCAGAAGGAATGTGTTGGAAGTGATGAGGCAGCCGTTGGAAGATCGTAAAATATCCATTTCAAGAGCTCGTTTCTCTGTCGAATATCCAGCCGGCTTTATGCTTGTTGCATCTATGAATCCTTGTCCCTGTGGTTACTACAATCATCCGGACAAACAATGTGTTTGTTCACCGGGAGCGGTACAGAAATATCTGAGCAAGATCTCCGGTCCGATGCTTGACCGCATAGATATCCATGT
>DATCIB010000110.1:0-4910 GCA_036508045.1 Bacteroidales bacterium | reverse complement strand
CTGCTGAAGATATTGGAAGAACCGGCTCCTCAGACTCATTTTATATTGCTATCAGAGAATCCGGAAGAAATACTGGGCACTATTCTTTCGAGATCTCAATCGCTGCAGATTCCTGAGATTAGCAAAAAAAGTATTGCTGATAAGCTGGAGACAGAGTACAAACTCAGTGCGGAGGATGCTCATTATATCGCTCACATTGCAAACGGCAGCTATATCCAGGCATTGACCAATCTCCAGATGGGTGAGTCTGCAAGCGAGTTGTTAGATTTCTTTGTTAAACTAATGAGACTTGCGTATATGCGGGAGATTAAGGAATTGAAGAAATGGAGTGAAGATGTGGCAGCTACGGGTCGGGAATATCAGAAAATGTTTCTTGATTATGCGCTTTATATGGTACGCGAAAACTTTATGGCGAACTTTAGAGAGCCTTCGATCGTCTATATGAATAGTCCGGAGCGGGTGTTTTCTTCCCGTTTTTCCCAGTTCATTCATGAAAGAAACATTGATGATCTGACTCTTGAACTGACCAAAGCAGCAAATGATGTAGAAAGTAATGTGAATAGTAAAATCGTATTGTTTGATCTTGCTCTAAAGATTGCAACACTTTTAAAACGAAAATAAAAAAGAAAGACAATGGATATAAAATATATAAGTCAGAAACCTGGATCACAAATAGAAGAGGAGTTTCCAGCCGAAAATAAAACAGGAGATTTTCATCTTTCTGCTTGTTGCCGGATAAAAGGTAAATGCTATAAAGCGATTACTCAAAATAAATTGAACTCGTATGATTGGCTGGGCGATATTCCTGATTCTGAGAAGGAGTGCGAATTTGTAGAAGTCCAGTTTAAAAATACACGGAAAGGCTATTTCCGAAATTCATTGGAGCTGCCTCTTTGCAAGGGAGATATCGTTGCTGTAGAATCTAATCCGGGACATGATGTAGGAGAGGTGACAATGACAGGAAGACTCGTCTTGCTCCAGATGAAGAAAAATGGGATAAAAATTGATATTGAGATAAAACGTGTCTATCGGAAAGCCAAACAGTCTGACATTGAGAAATGGGAAGAATCGAAGAAAAAGGAGCATGATACGATGCTTCGTTCGCGTAAGATTGCAGAGGATCTCAAACTCAATATGAAGATCGGAGACGTGGAGTTTCAGGGCGATGGAAATAAAGCTATTTTCTTCTATATTGCCGATGAACGGGTCGATTTTCGCCAGCTGATTAAAGTGTTGGCGGAAACATTCAAGGTGCGTATTGAAATGAAGCAGATTGGAGCTCGCCAGGAAGCCGGGCGCATTGGTGGAATTGGACCGTGCGGCAGGGAACTTTGCTGCTCCGGATGGATGAGTAGTTTTAGTTCTGTCTCTACCGGTGCAGCACGTCTGCAGGATCTTTCCCTTAATCCTCAGAAACTTGCAGGACAGTGTGCCAAACTCAAGTGTTGTCTGAATTATGAGACAGATTGTTATATGGAGGCACAGAAGAAGCTTCCATCCAGAGAGATTTATCTTGAAACAGCTGATTCTACCTATTATCATTTCAAAACTGATATTTTTAAAGAGGAAATGACCTATTCGACTGATAGGAACTTTGCTGCAAATCTTGTGACAATTCCTTCAAGAAGAGTTTTTGATGTAATTGCTCTGAATAAGAAAGGAGTGAAACCTGTTTCTTTGCAGGAAGAATCCGAAAAGAAAGCACCTGAAAAAGATTTTCAGGATATATTAGGGCAGGATAGCGTAACACGCTTTGACAAAAACAAGAAGAGTTCAAATCATAAGAAGAGACATAAACCCAGACCGAATAACCCTTTAAATCAATCTTTCCGACCGGATGACAAGAAACCTCAGTAGCAAATGGCTTCTTCTCCTCGTACTAATTGGCCTTATCTCTTGCCATAAGGGATTCGTTTACAGCCAGTTCAAGGAGGTTGGTTCCATTGGTTTGGGCAAGGGTGACTGGCTTGTATTTAATGTGGAGGTTCCTGACTCGTCACTCTGCTATGATGTTAACATTATCGTACGTTATTCTTCTTTGTATCCATACAGCGATATCCATTTGCTTGTCAAAGAACATATTCCCGGGATATCAACAGACTCCTTCAAGGAGGTAAAGTCACAGATCTCAGGTAGTGATAAGAATGTAAATGCTCCTGGATGGAGTAGTATTGGAGTCATAGTTATCCCGTATCAAAAAGGCAAGGCTTTTCCACATAGTAAAGGAGTGATACAAATTAAACAAAACATGAAAGACTCCTCACTACCGGGGATTCTGGATATTGGGATAGAGATTGTTCAGAAATAAGAACAAAAAACTCCGGAATGTTGAGTATTCACTATTCCGGAGCTTTTCGTTTAGGAAGGGTTTTTTATTCCAGATAACAATACCCATAGAGTCCGGAACGATAATTAGATAAGAATTCTTTTCCCTCATCAACCGTAATCTTACCAACTTTCACAGATGCTGTTACCCATGTCTCCAGTGAGCGTACCATCTTTTTTGTATTGTATTGAACATATTCAAGGACTTCGGCAACCGTTTCGCCGTCAATGATCTGATCAATGGAATATCCTTTCTCATCAACAGTCACATGTACGGCGTTTGTGTCGCCAAACAAATTATGCAGGTCGCCAAGAATCTCCTGATAGGCTCCAACCAGGAAAACGCCCATAAAATAGGGTTCTTTCGCTTTGAATTGATGAACAGGCAGATAGTATGAGAAGTTACGCGTAGAAATAAAATTATCTATCTTTCCATCAGAATCGCAGGTTATATCCTGAAGTGTAGCACTTCTGTCCGGCTTTTCTTCCAGGCGATGAATGGGCATGATTGGAAATACCTGGTCAATTGCCCATGAATCGGGTAATGACTGAAACAGGGAAAAATTACAGAAATATTTGTCAGGGAGTAACTTGGAGAGCTGTTTAAGTTCTTCAGGTGCATGTTTGATTTCATTGGATATCTCGTAAATTTCGCGAGTAATACTCCAGAAAAGACGCTCAATCTGTCCGCGTGTTTTCAAATCAAGTAATCCAAGACTGAATAAATCCAAACCTTCTTCCCTTATCTGCTGTGCATCGTGCCAGGCTTCCAGCATTTTTGTCTGGTTTAAGGTTTCCCAGATCTGAAATAAGTCACGTACAAGTTCGTGGTCAACTGTAGAAACGGTCATGTCAGACTCCCAAGAGGGCAGAGTTCCAGTTTCCAATACTTCAAAGATCAATACGGAGTGGTGCGCAGTCAATGAGCGACCAGACTCTGTAATGATATTTGGGTGAGGAAGATTGTTTTTATTGCAGGCATCGACTATTGAGTAGATGGAGTCATTGACATATTCTTGAATATTGTAGTCAACGCTGCTTTCGCTGTTTGATGAATGTGATCCATCATAGTCAACACCCAATCCTCCTCCAATATCCACAAACTCTACCGGGAATCCTAAAGATCGTATCTGTACATAGAATTGAGAAGCTTCACGTAAGGCACTTTTTACACGACGAATTTTAGTAACCTGACTTCCAATGTGAAAATGAATCAGGTGTAGGCAATCTTGCATCTTATTTCTTTCCAGATAATCCAATGCATCGAGTAAATCGCTTGATGTCAAACCGAATTTACTTCCATCTCCTCCCGAATCTTCCCATTTACCACTTCCTGAGCTGGCAAGTTTAATCCGGATGCCAATATTGGGGCGAATGTTCAGTTGTCTTGCCAGTTTGGTAATTAGTTTGAGCTCGTTCAATTTTTCCACTACGAGGAAAATACGTTTTCCCATTTTTTGTGCGAGCAATGCAAGTTCAATGTAACTTTCATCTTTGTATCCATTGCAGACAATCAGAGAATCAGAATCAGGATTCATCGCTATTACAGCATGAAGCTCCGGTTTAGAGCCGGCTTCCAGTCCTATATTAAATTTCTTTCCATGGCTAATGATTTCCTCAACGACGGGTTTCATCTGATTGACTTTGATCGGGTAGATAATAAAGTTCTCAGCTTTGTAATCGTATTCTTTTGCAGCAGTTTTGAAACATTGAGTGACTTGTTCTATCCGATCATCCAGGATATCGGGAAAGCGGATCAACATTGGAGCTGATACATCTCTAAGCTGTAGTTCATCAACCAGTTCTTTCAAGTCAATGGATGCACATCCCTTTTTAGGAGTGACACTTACGTGTCCGATATCATTGATAGAAAAATAATTTGCTCCCCAACCATCAATATTATATAACTCTTTGGAGTCTTCAACACGCCATTTTCTCATCTTTAATAATCTAATAATCTAATAATCTTTTTTGTAAAACCATTGAAACTGCGAAATTAGTCAAAAAAAACATAAGTCCTTGATATTTACACCATTTTTGTGCTAAGAGTACTTACTTCCCGGATTTAACCCCTTTTAGTAGCTGCTCATACACGTTCTTCTCTGAAATGACTTCCATCGCTTTCTTTAGGATCTCATTTTCTTCATTTATAACCTGATAATATTCATTTATGCCCCAAAGATCTCTTGCGATCAGAGCCTTGATCTGAATTTTCAACAAAGGACTTGCTTTTTCTAATTCTCCTTCTTTAGGTTCCAACTTCTCGGTTTTTCCATCCTCGGCAAGAGATTGAAGCATTTCATTAGAGGTCTGAAAAGATGCTTTGAATCGATCAATATCCGGGTATTGTTTTTTTAGTTCATCACGATGATTTTCAGAGTATGTTTGTGTGAAACGGATTAGACATCCTTTTGCTATCAGATTCCGTTGATACTCATTGCTGCGTGTCGTATCGAGAGGTACAAATATATCGGGCATAATTCCCCCACCTCCATACACTGTACGGCTGTTTAGCAGTGTTTGATATTTCAGTGAGTCATTAAAATGAATGCTGTCTTTATTAGACATCTCACCATGATTATATC
>DATCIB010000109.1:0-4502 GCA_036508045.1 Bacteroidales bacterium | reverse complement strand
GAGCTTGTGACTTATGATTCAATCAAACGCATTTATTCCACTTCGAATGAAGCGGAGAAGATGATCATGGATTCAGTCATGCTTAATTATCCGAAAATTAAGGAATACAATACAGATACTATTATATCCAGATACCGTAGTCAGCTCGAAAGTATGCAGATTCCTTTGGCTACTGAACAGGATAAAGCAGCGGCATTGGATACCATCAGGAGAAAACTGACGAACTCGATTGACTCAGTATCCTTTGTTACGACTCAGCAGACAAACATGAAACATATTGATGTGACTAGTTATCTGTTCAAGAGAGGATATGATCCGACAAAACCGACAGAGATCTCGATGAAGATTGACTCCATTGCCAATGCAGGGAGGGGCACGTATATGGGAATTATGCTCCGTACATTGTTGGATGGAAAGGTAGCACCTAACTCTCCTTGTGTGTCCTATGGTATTGGTTCGTATGAGGGCGGTCGCTTGAGCTATCGCTGGGGATATAACTACGACTATAAGAAGATGGATAATGAGAATATAGCTCAGGATGTGTATATTAAGATTCGTCTGAACTACTATGCACCGGAGTATCTGACCGCTTATTACTCGTACGATAACCTCTTCTGGTGGGAGTTCCTTTCAGATCCTTTGAAGATTAGCTTCCTGTCGGGTACCGGAGTGGATGATAATATCGCAATCGGTTTGTATCTTACCGGAGGATCTTTTGCAGGCGATGCTTGTCTGGCTCTTGGAAATACCAGAAACTTTGTAATCAAGCAATATGATCGTGTAGACCAGTTTGAGAACTATTACTCTCAGGAAGATATGAATAATCTGCCGTTGACAATGAATCCAACGACGGTTGCTAAAGGCACTCCTGTTGAGATTTCTTATAATGTAGTCAAACCCGGACAGGTTTCTATGAAAGTATATGATGCGTATGGTGTGTTGAAAGAGACAGTCATGGATGAGTATCAGTCTTTCAATAAGGATGCAATTGTAAAGACGCATACGTTCCAGAATCTGACAGAGACAGGTGTCTATTTATTGAGAATGGAAGGGCCAAACAACGAACAATATGTTCGTTTCAGATACACGGCTGAGTAATCTTAGCGGGTAATTAGCTAGAAAGAGCCAGGAGGTAATACCTCCCGGCTCTTTCTAGTTTTGGCGCATTGGCCACTCCGTCATTGCGGGCTCCGACCCTCCGTCATTGCGGGCTCCGACCCGCAATCTCCTCCAGTCGTTTCACCAGTGGCAGTACCGGCTCCCCCTGAGAGTCCAGCAAAGAGTCAACGTCGATCAGTCCGTCAGCGAAGGTGAACAGGCCCCGGACTATCGTCCTACCCTCTTTCTCCGCGTCAAAGAGCTGATCGGTGATGATTTCCAGCTGTAGCATTCCACTGGTGAGCATGTGGAGGATGTCGTCGCGGGTTGGATTGGTGAGGAGGATCTCCGCGTCCATCGTTCGGGGGCTGCGGCTGTCGTAGATGGTGAGGTGAAAGATCAGTTCGCGCTCCTTGTCTTGTACCGGGGTGACGAGGTACGCCAGTCCGCCGAGCATCTTGAAGCATTGCTTCATCTCTGCGCCAAATCTTCTGTAGAGCCCCATGATGATCTTGCCGTTTCTTACTCCGGCGTGGATCTTGACCACGGCTCTCTCTGCTTGCTGATCGGGGTCGTCGACGCGCGTGTTAATCTCGCACCGTAGCATCACTGAGAGCTGGGCGATGATCTGCGTGTCCCCATAATTTGTGTAAAAGGTGTTGTAGCTGATCCGGCATTGGTTGAGCGGGATGAGGTTGGGGGCGATTGGACGGGTCGTTGTTTTCATTTGTGTTGATTTTATTAAAATTGTCAAGTGGTGTCCCTTGACAATTATTGATTACTCTGTGTTACTTTCTGAGAATGGTAATTAGTTCTCCTTTACATATACCTGTTATCGGGTCATACGCTTGTATGGCTATATGATTTCCGCTTTGGGCAATATCTACCAGGAATTTTTGTAGCAGCTCTTCATTCAAATGGTAGCCGCTCTCCTTAAATAGCTCATGTAGGTAAAGCATGACTGTATTGCATTTCTTCATCTTTCCTAGTTCAAGACGACCAATCTCTGTATCAGATATTTTTTCTGTCATTGCGATCCTATCAACTGAGATTCGCAAGGCTTCCCGAATTTTTTTTATAAGTATTCCAAACTTATCCAGGTACGGTTGCACTTCCTTTAATGCAATCACATTCTCAAGTGGTTTCTTGTTTTGCTCCTGATCTTTAAATACTCCTTTGTATCTAGATATTAGAATGTTATTACTGTGATTGGGCTGAACATTAAAATCATTATTGTTTTCCATTATTTTTCGTATGAAATTATTAATCAAAAGACTAGAAGACACTATTTATAGAAAAACCGACACCGATAAATCTTTGATTAATACCTCCACTTCTATTATAGTGCAATATTAATCTCTATTATTTATAATGATTTCCACAATTTAAAAAATTGTGGAAATTAATAGAATTAATAATGCTTTTCTTTGCAAAGTGATTCATAAACATCGATTCACAACTAAATAACCTATCTAAGATGAAAGACCTGAAGTCTGAATTATTTTCCAACCATGCAAAGAGTATCGGAGAAATCCTGGCTACCATGTTTGGAGAAGAGTGTTTTCAAAAGCCTGATGCTGCCCCTGGCGCGGCAACAGGTGCAAGTATCAACCGTGAGCAACAGAAGAAGGCGAGGCTAAGTTGAGTTCGCCGGTGATGGGCTACTTCCGCTCGGTGCTGGACAAAGATCCGGCTCGTGCTTCGCTGGAGAGTATCATGAAGAACATCTGTAACGGAAAGTGGAAAGAGCCGGTAGAGCGTATCCGCTCCTTGCGTGCGAAGGGCGACAAAGCGGAGGCGGACAAGGTGAAGCGGATGCTGTGTGCCTTTACGACGTCGGCGATCTGCGTGGGCGGTCACGCGCTGGCCAATGTGACGGACTATACAGGTGTGTTGGGGTTGGATTTTGACAAGGGGCCTGCGGAGGTGCTCGAGGAGAAGATCAGGCTCTGCCAGGAGTGCGTCCACACGATGGCGATGTTTAAGACCTGTAGCAACGAGGGCTTTCGGGTGATCGTATGCACGGACGGGGGTCAGGAGGATCATCTGGTGGCTTTTCGGGGCATCGCTCAGCTGTATGAGACGCTGCTGGGACTCAAGTGCGACGAGCATTGCAAGGATGTGAACCGGCTGAGCTTTGTGTCGTATGACCCTCAGGGATATTACAAGGAGGATGCCGAACTCTTTTCGGTGCCTTCGCAGACAAGTGATTTGTCGCAGTTGTTGGACACCTTTCTCCGGTATAACTCCTTTGAGCCAGGGGGTCGCAATGCCGCAGTGTTCAAGTTTGGCTTGCAGGCAAACAGTCGCGGATTTACGCAGTGGGAAACGGCCGCTTTGCTGATTGCCAGGTATATCGCGCCAGACTTTTCCGTCCAAGAAATTGATGCGGCGATTGCCTCGGCTTTCAAGGAAAACAGGGTCTTAAAAGCACCTGCAAATTCGTATCAAAAACAGGACAAAGGTGCCCAAATAGGTGCCCTTAGTGCCCTAGTGCCCCCTATGCCCCCGCTGACACCTATGGAGGACCCTTTGGAGGGGGTTAATACCGGTGGTTATGAGGATCTTACAGGAAATACGCCGACGCTTTCAGACTTCGTTTATGAACATTTACCCCGGAGGCTCCGGCGGGCAATTGAGCATTGCAAAAACAGGAAACAAAGAGACGTCATGCTCATCAGCGCGATCGTCGTTTTGAGTGCATGTTTGCCCAAAGTAACCGGTCGTTACGGAGATTATACATACAGTCCGCAACTCTTTTTCTTCCTCTTGGCAGAAGCTGCCTCCGGAAAAGGAGAAATGAGTTTTGCCGGTAAACTCTTTGAAGCTATCGACGAACGTTTCAAAAACAACTATGTGGAAGACATGAAGCGATTTAACCGCGTTCACGACAGGTGGCTTCACGACAAAGAGACCGCTTACAAAGACAAGCGAGACTTTGACCTTCCCGAACCTGAGAAACCGAAGGAGATCGAGATGAGCATTCCCGCAAATATCAGTAAGTCAATGATTCATCATCATCTGGATCAGAACGGAGAAGTAGGCGGCATCATGTTTGACACAGAAGCCAACACGCTCAATACGGCCAATAAGATGGAGTGTGGCAACTTTGTAAGCGACCTGTGTAAGATGTTTCATCACGAAGTAATCGCCTCCTCGTTCAGGATACTGGGAAAGATGCTGTGTGTGAAGAATCCCAAGATGGCATTGGCACTCTCAGGCACACCGGATCAGTTGGGCAAACTGATTCCCGACAAGAGAAGCGGTCTCTTCAGTCGTTTTCTCTTCCTCACCCTTCCCGGCGATGTAGCTTGGGATGATCAGACCCCTGATTATGAGAAAGTAAGCACGCAGGGATTCTTCGAACATGAGAGTCTGGATGTGCTCAACGACTATGACTTTCT
>DATCIB010000108.1:0-5763 GCA_036508045.1 Bacteroidales bacterium | reverse complement strand
ACATCCACCAGAAAGAGTTCATAGATAAAAGAGAGTCCGATAACGGACACAAAAGCGATAATGGCGCGTTCAATCTTTTTGTAGGAGTTGGTAAACAGCATAATGAGTACGAAGAGTGTGACGATGATCGCACCGACAGTGATTGGAATGTCAAAAAGCATTTGCAGGGCAATGGCACCACCAAGTATCTCTGCCAGAGAGGTGGAGATAGATGCCAGAACAGCACTTCCCAACACCGGACGGGAGATCCATTTGGGTGTGTATTTAGTAGCGGCCTCGGAGAGACAGAGTCCGGTAACGATACCAAGGTGAGCCACATTGTGTTGCAGGATGATTAGCATTATTGTAGATAGTGTGACTACCCACAGCAGCATGTAACCGAATTCAGATCCGGCAGCAAAATTGGAAGCCCAGTTGCCCGGATCAATAAATCCGACGGTGACTAATAGTCCCGGACCGATGTATTTGAAGAAGTCAATGCCACCGAGATAATGAGTGTGATCTTTCCTGTATAGGTCCTTGATGAATCGAAGCATATCTTTTGTTTTTCTGTTGGACAAAGATACAAAATTCCTCTTCTTTGAAGATGTAGAATGTTATTTTGTTGGGATGGCTAATCATGATGGTTGATATTGCGAACTTTTACTATCATTCTTTTGAACAGAGCTTTAAAATAGGTACATTTGTCAAATTTTTGAGATTATTGTCCGCATGAAGAAGAACGAGGATGTCATTTATGATAAAAACACGATAGAGTTTGTTGCGGTAGCAGTAAGCTTTTGTGCATTATTGGAATCACAGGAACCGGTCTCTAAAGAGGTACTGGTGGATAGGTGTCAGAAAATATTGCCGTTACTCTATCTGAAAGCGATGATGCTTCCCAAAGTCGAATTACTCAGCGAGGATGAGCTGGAGAGTTTGGTGGCCGAGGAAGAGTATGAATCGTTGAGACAAAGGATTGCCGGAACTTTGGGTGAACAGGATGATTATCTGGAAGTGTTTCATCCGGATATGCCTTACAGTGACACCCCGGTATTGGCGACTTTGTCAGAAGACCTTGCTGATATCTATCAGGATATTAAGAACTTTGTTTGCATCTTCCGCCTCGGAAATCCGGAGACAATGAATGACGCACTCTATTTGTGTAAAGAGAATTT
Organism: Bacteroidales bacterium; assembly: GCA_036508045.1. Classification (GTDB taxonomy): domain Bacteria; phylum Bacteroidota; class Bacteroidia; order Bacteroidales; family JAQUTK01; genus JAQUTK01. The sequence continues at coordinate 4,606 of DATCIB010000108.1, read as the reverse complement.
TAAGGAGTTTTGGGGGCAACGTCTGACAAATGCGATGCGTGCCTTCCATGCCATAATGAAAACGTATGAATGGTAAGAACGAAATATAGGAATAGCATAACCAAAGAGGAACTCAATACTTTTCCGCTTTTAGTTTTAGAGGGGGAGGTTATTATTGTGGATTCTCCTGAAGCTGTCCCAATAGCTGTTAACGCGTTGTTGCGTAGTAAAGTGATTGGTTTTGATACTGAGACACGTCCCAGCTTTAAGAAAGGTGTGATGTATGATGTCTCTTTGCTTCAGTTGGCGTCGGAGGATGCCGTTTATCTCTTTCGACTGAATAAGGTAGGGTTTCATCCTGCACTGATGGATCTGTTGGAGAATCCGGCGATCATTAAAGTAGGGCTTTCTATTAAAGATGATTTTCATGCAATCAACAAATGTTTCGAAATTGCTCCTGCATCTTTTGTGGAGTTGCAGAGCTATGTGAAGCAGTTTGAAATTGAGGATAATAGTTTGCAAAAGATTTATGCGATTGTATTTGGTAAGAAGATTACCAAATCGCAACGCCTTACTAACTGGGAAGCAGAAGAATTGACAGACAAACAGGCACATTATGCTGCATTGGACGCTGTCGCCTGTCTGGAACTTTATCTTCACCTGGAGAAGAAAAGGAAGCAAAAAGAGCACTATGAAAGGGCTAAGTTGCAGAAGAGCAAGGAAAAGAAGGAAGCGAAAGAACAACAAGACAAATCAATATAATATGTATATAAAGAAAGCCTATCTCCGGAGCGGGAAAGATGAGTCTGCAAGACGTTATCACCCATGGATCTTTTCCGGGGCAATTGGTCGTCTGGAGGGAAATCCCGATGAGGGAGATCTTGTGGAAGTATATGATTGCCAGAAGAATTATCTTGGTGTGGGGCATTACCAGATTGGAAGTATCGCCATTCGTATCCTGACCTTTAAGGAAGAGCCAATCGATAAGACTTTTTGGGAAAAACGTTTTCAGAGTGCGTATGAGGTACGTTGTGTGCTCGGACTGGCACATAGTGCAACAACGAATACGTATCGTTTGATCCATGGAGAAGGGGATTGTCTCCCTGGACTAATTGTGGATGTTTATGGTGATACGGCGGTAATGCAGGCGCATTCTGTAGGGATGCATCTGGTGCGCGCCGACCTGGCCGAAGCGATATGTACAGTCATGGGGGATACGATTAAGAATATCTATTATAAGTCTGAAGCGACCTTACCTTTCAAGGCGGATCTGCAACAAGAGAATGCGTATCTCTGTGGAGGAACTTCTGTTGATCTGGCTTTGGAGAATGGTCTGAAGTTTCATGTGGACTGGCTGAAAGGTCAAAAGACAGGCTTCTTTGTGGATCAACGTGAGAATCGCGCTTTACTGGAGAAGTATTCCGCAGGACGCGCCGTACTCAATATGTTTTGTTATACCGGAGGTTTCTCATTTTATGCGATGCGGGGTGGCGCCTCACTGGTGCATTCTGTGGATAGTTCGTCAAAGGCGATCGATCTGACAAATCTGAACGTGGAACTCAACTTCCCCGGTGATAAACGTCACGAGGCTTATGCGGAAGATGCTTTCAAATTTCTGGATGCAATGGGTGACCGTTATGACTTGATCATACTGGATCCTCCTGCATTTGCTAAGCACCGTAATGTGCTTCGTAACGCCTTGCAAGGTTATCGCAAACTGAATGCTAAGGCTTTTGAGAAGATTCGTCCGGGAGGAATACTTTTTACGTTCTCCTGTTCGCAGGTAGTGACCAAAGAGGATTTTCGATTGGCCGTGTTTAGTGCTGCCGCTCAATCGGGACGAAATGTGCGTATCTTGCATCAACTCACGCAGCCTGCGGATCATCCAATTAATATTTACCATCCGGAAAGTGAATATCTGAAAGGATTAGTGCTGTTTGTGGAGTAATACTCTTTCATATTTATTACTGAACCAATCAAATAAAACAGATTGGTCCTTATTGAAAGTAGTCCTGTTTGTCAAAGCAGGACTACTTTCAGTTAAATATCATTAATCGGTAGAAAATAATTCAAGAAACATGTTGTATGACATAAAAAACAGCTATATTTGTACTGTGTTTTTCATGGTATTAGATTTAAGGTTAATAAGAGATTGGTTGTCGTGAGACAACCATTTTTTTTTGCCCTATCTCCAAAACCCGGAAAGCCAAGGTTTCTTATGGATCCTTTGCCAAAAGATAAATTTGAAACAGGCAAGTCTTGCCGATAGACTCATCTAATAGCAGACTCCTACGCTGATGTTCATCCTTTTTTCAAGGTATTGGAGGTTTCTATATAAGCTCCTCACTCTCCGCTCGTTTCGCTGCAGCTATAATGTCGTTTCGCTGCAGCGAAACGACATTATAGCTGCAGCGAAACGAGGAAAGAATCCTTATGAAATAGGATACTCTTCAGGTTGTTTTATTGCCAGACACGTATTCTGTCTGATAACAAGTTGCAGGAGGCCAAACTCTTCGTATATTTGCGATTTGAAAAATGTCAGTAGTAAACTTTTGCACAGGTGAGTACCTGTGCAATCTTATAAACAGAAAGAGCAGACTATGAGTATAATAAGAGGTTTAATAGGAATATTTGTTTTAATCCTTATCGCTTTTCTTTTTAGCAAGAACCGCAGGGCGATTGACTGGAAACTGGTGGGGATAGGCTTAAGTCTGCAATTATTAGTGGTATTGGGTATGTTGTATTTACCTGTTTTCCAGCAAGCTGTTGCGGTGATTGCACATGTCTTTGTCAAAGTGCTCTCTTTCTCAAAAGCTGGAGCTTCTTTTCTTTTCGGCTCTCTTGCCGACGGCCAAAGCTTCGGATATGTATTTGCTTTCCAGATATTTCCTACCATCATCTTCTTTTCAGCATTGACCTCTTTGCTCTATTACCTGAATGTCATTCAGTGGGTCATCAAAGGGATATCCTGGGTGCTCCGTAAGACTTTGAAGATTTCAGGAGCTGAGGGACTTGTGACTTCCAGTAATATTTTTGTCGGCGTAGCCGAGGCGCCAATGCTGATCAAGGGATTCTTGCCACAGATGAATCCATCCGAACTTTTTCTATTGATGACGGCTGGCATGGCGACTATCGCCGGAGGGGTGATGGCGGCTTATGTGGGAATGCTGGGTGGCAATGATCCGGCCTCTCAGATACTGTTTGCCAAACATTTGATAGCGGCTTCAACAATGGCTGCTCCGGGTGCAGTTGTGATGAGTAAGATAATAATGCCACAGACAGATAAGGTGAGCGATGTTGCAGTGCTCTCACGCTATGATATGGGGAAGAACATGCTTGACGCGATAGCCAATGGTGCTACTGACGGACTTCGTCTTTCGGCATCCATTGGAGCGATATTGTTGGTTTTTATCTCTTTCATCGCATTTGCCAATTATCTGCTTTCCTATTTTATAGGAGATACTTTCGGATTGAATGAAAAGGTCGCTACTTTATTTGACGGACGTATTACCGAGTTTAATTTTCAATTTATCCTGGGAGTGATATTCTCTCCTATTGCCTGGTTGATGGGCGTTTGCAAGGAAGATATGTTTCTTGTCGGACAGTTGCTTGGCGAAAAGATTGTGCTGAATGAGTTTGTGGGTTATCAAACATTGACTCAACTCAAGAGTGCTTCTGCTTTTGTGGAAGATAAGTCGATAATTATGTCTACTTATATGCTTTGTGGCTTTGCCAACATCGGTACAATTGCAATCATGATTGGTGGTATTGGGACGCTGGCACCGATGCACCGTGGATTTCTCACTAAATATGGCTTTCATTCCGTGATTGCCGGAGCTTTGGTGTCGTGTATGTCAGCAACAATGATAGGAATGATAATCTGATAATACAATGCATATCTTTTATACACCGGATATTTTAACCGAGATGCAACTTCCTGATGAGGAAGCACAGCATTGCGTACGGGTCTTGCGAATGACAGAGGGAGACGAGATCCTGCTTACAGATGGTAAGGGCTCTTTTTATAAGGCACTCATCCGTACGGCTCATCCCAAACATTGCAAGGTAGAGATCGTCGAAACGATTACTCCGGATCCTCTCTGGAAAGTGAAAATTGAGGTTGCAGTGGCTCCTACCAAGAATATGGACCGCATGGAGTGGTTTACGGAGAAAGCTACTGAGATAGGTATTGACAGGATTATCCCTATCCTGTGTGATCACTCCGAACGAAAAGCATTGAAGGAAGAGCGTTTGGAGAAGATTGCGGTGTCGGCAATGAAACAGTCTATGAAACCGGTGCTTCCTGAGATTCAATCACTAACACCTTTTGATACGGTTGTCAGTGCGCCTTTTGATGGACAGAAGTTTATCGCACATTGTTATAAGGATGATAAGACCGAACTGAAAGATGCGTACCAAAAAGGCAGCAATGTGTTGGTCTTGATTGGTCCGGAAGGTGATTTTAGTGAGAAAGAAGTAGAAAAAGCGATCCAAAACGGCTTTATCCCTGTATCGTTGGGGCGGAGTCGCCTGCGTACAGAAACTGCTGCATTGGTCGCTTGTCATACCATTCAACTTTTATCAGAATAAAAGCAAGATTGCTATTATTCTGATAAAAGAGAAAGAC